>CAYFIG010000245.1:0-3643 GCA_964342905.1 uncultured bacterium | reverse complement strand
TCCGGCGCGATCAGCAAAACGCGCTGGTACTCCCGAAACGCCTCCAGGCGGTCGCCGATTCTGACATAGCCCCGCGCCAGGCCCAGGCGCGCCTCGACGTTGCCGGGCTCCTGGGCAATGACGGCCCGCCATTCGTTCATAGCCTGGTAGTACTGCTCCGTCTCCCAGAGGCTCCGGGCCAGCCTGAGGCGATAGCGCACGGCGCCCCCGTCAAGGGAGACCGCCTGCCTGTAGGCCTCCAGCGCCTGATCCCGGGCGCCCACGCTGTCCAGGGCCAGACCCCGGTAGAAGTGAGAGCCACGGGATCCTGGGGCGCCTCGGCCAGAACCGCCTCCCACTCCCGGAGCGCGCCGTCCCAGAGTCTGTCACTCAAGTACTGGGCAAGCGCACGACGCCGGTACCTCACAGTTGCGACGCGCCCGCCCAAACGCTCGGCAACCAGGGTCCGAGCCCGAGGGTCAGTGACCGCGAAGGGAAGCGGGTCTTGAGCGGGCTTTCGGGCTCGCGCCTCCGCCTTGCTGACAGCGGTACGGTAAGCTTCCAGGGCTTCCGGGGCTCCGCGCGCGGCCAGGGCCTGGGCCCGGGGGCGAGGTCGAGCTCCGGGTTGTCCGGATCGTGCTTGAGCGCGGCGTCAAGCTCGACGATCGCGCCCTGATACTTGCCCTCGCGCATCAGGAGCCGGGCGAGCATCGAGCCAACGAGAGGTCCCTCCGCGGGCGTGGCCAGCTTGAGGGCGTGCCGATATACGGGAGCGGCGCTCTCGAGGAGCCCGCGGGCCTCGAAGAGTCCGGCAAGCTGGAGGCGGTCGAGGGCAGTGGCCGGGACAAGGCTTACCCACTGGGAGTCATTGAGTCCAAGTGGGAGAAACCGCTCGACCAGGTCGGGGAGGAGGTCCGGGCTCCGCTCGACCGAGGCGCGGGCCGGAGCCCAAGCTCGATCGCTGGCTCCCGCTGGCTCACGGCAAGGACCGCGAGCGAGCGGTAGAAGTAGGCGTTCTCGGGCGCCAGCACGATGGCCCGCTGGAGGTGGGTGAGGGCAGAGCCGAGAGACGCCGAGAAACGTCCAGAGTCAATCCAGGCCAGCGTCGCGTGGGCCCAGCCGAGCTGCTCGTGGAGGAACGGGTCCGAGGGGGTCCGGGCGATGGCGGCCCTGAAATCCTTGATCGCACCGTTGAGGAGCGCCAGAGCCTCCTGTCACCGCTCCTCCCACGAGGCCAGGATTCGCCCGCCGGGAGCAAGGCCTGAGTTCCAGACCTTCCTCGCGGCATCGAGCCTGAGCCGGCCCCGGCCTCCCAGGGCCTGGGGATTCCGGGCATCGAGCGCGAGCGTGGCCATCGAGTTGCTGACCGAAGCCACCAAAATGAGACGATGCCCAGGCATCTTCTTCGCTGACGGCCCGTCTGGCCGACAGGCCCGCATCGCCGGAACGGGGCTTGATGTGTGGGAGGTCATCGCGACCTACCAGAGCCTGAACCGTGACTTCGCGCGCTTCAGGCAGGCCTATTCCTGGCTTTCCGAGGCTCAGCTTCGGGCGGCCCTCGGCTACTACGCCGCCTACCCTGACGAGATTGACCGGCGCATCGCCTTGAACGAACGCTGGACCAGAGAGCACGTTGTTGCTCAGCATCCGTCGTTGGCCGTGGACCGCGCGTGAAGTTTTACCTCGACGAGGACCTCAGCCCCAAGGTGGCTGAACTCCTTTGGGCTCGGGACGTCGATGCCATCAGCGTGCATGAGATGGGAACTGCCGGGTGGTCGGATGGGGAGCAGCTCGATCGGGCTGCCCAAGAGGGGCGCTGCCTGGTCACCCGCAATCGAGACCATTTCATTCGCCTGACGCTCCAGTACTTCACCGACCACCGCCCTCACCATGGCGTCCTCGTCGTCAAGCACACGCTGCCGGCTGATCGCTTCTCCCTGCTGGCCGATGCCCTGGCCACCTACGCCACGAAGCACCCGGAAGGCCTGCCATCCTACGGGATCGATTTCCTCTAAAGCTGGCCGCCGGGCTAGCCCGTTTCCCTCGCGTTCGCTGGCTCGCCACCTGGCCTGCCGGATAGCTACGAGCGGAGGCCTTCCTCGGACCCTCCTTAGCGCTCTTTAGCCCGGTCGCCCATCGCGTCAAGCCAGGAGGCGAGTAGGCCAACGTACCGACGCAGATTTCCATAGATGCGTTCCGCAACCGCCTCACTGTAGGTGTGAACCGTGAGATTGCGGTCATCGATCATTTCAAGGCCGGTGACAGCTTGCTCTTCAGAGAGAAGCCCCACTTCCCGAGATGCGCGGACACAACCCTTTGGGGAGCCGACCGTGAGCCCTTCCAGCACTAGCAAGTACCGTTGAGCCGCTCGCCAGCAAGCTTCGACCGTGTACTCAAACCGTTGGATCGCGGCATCACGTTCGACCCGTGAGGGGTGTTCTAGAATGACGAGCTCCTTAAGAGATTCAAGGGTACGCCTGGCGATTGCGAACCGTTCTTTCAGCCGCTCCACAGTACGCCTTCCTTGAGAATCCGACGCCGGAACGCCGGTTCAACCGCCTGCAAATCCACCACCTCCACCCGGTAGGGCACCCGGCTCTCCTCCAGTCGCTCCCGCAGGAGGGCCAGCGTACCCGGCGGCAAGGGGACCTCCGAGTCGATCGCCAGATCGACATCCGACACCACCGTGGCGTCCCCGCGGGCCCAGGAGCCGAAGAGGTACACTTTCACGCCTCGTTCGCCCAGGACCTCGTGCAGGATCACGCGGACCTCACCTAAAGCGCGCGGCACCATAACGTTCTGTTTCCTTGTCGATGGCAAAGCTCTGCCTTGAGGTACCGGCCAGTGCTGCCAGCGCGGCTGGAAGCTCGCTGAGGCGGGTAATGACCGCATCTGGTTTTACGGGGCCAGTGGCCCGGCCGCCAGCGGTCACCTGGATCACCTGCATCCCGGCATCCCTGGCGCCCTCAACGTCCAGCACCGGGTCATCTCCCACGTGGACCGCCTCCTCTGGGGGCACGCCGACCTGCCGCAGGGTGAGGAGGAAAATCTCGGGATCGGGCTTCCGGATCCCGCACTCCTCGGAGAAGGTCAGCACTGTGAGGGGCGTCAGGAGCCCGTAGCGATCCAGGAGCTTCCTCAGCACCTCCCCGGGGGTGCGCATGGTGTTGGAAACCACGCAGAGGGTGAGGCCCCGGGCTGCCAGCCCCTCCAGGGCGGCCTTGGCCCCATCGTCTACCGCCGGCGGCACCACCAGCGCTGGGCTCGAGTAGGCGTGAATCAGGTCCGCGATGACTTTCGGGGCCAGGCTCTCCGGGAGCTCCGGGTCCAGGGTCTCCAGGAGCATAGTCACGGGCTGGCGCACGGGCACACGTCCCGACGGGTCTGCCAGATCTGCGCAAGCCGGCGGCCCGACTCCTCGTAGGCCCGGTCGAGGTCGCGTAGGGCAACCTTCACCCCCGCCTTTTTCAAGATGCGCTCGATGCCAACCAGCCGCTGCCGCTTGTAGCTCTCATCGGTGGCCGGGCTGTCGAAGAGGAGCGTCCCCCAGAAGTCCAGCGTCACCGCTTTAATCATCAGCCGGCGTTTACCGACGGGCCGCTCGAGCCTTCACGCCTCGAGCCTTCACGCTTTGAGATGCTTGGCGAAGAAATCCAACGTACGG
>CAYFIG010000244.1:302-3659 GCA_964342905.1 uncultured bacterium | reverse complement strand
GGCTCGTCCTCCGTACCGGGTATCGGGCGGTCGTGGTCGCTGGCATGGTGAGCCTTACGCTCGCCTTCGTCCTCCTCACGGAGTGGAATCAGGATCTCGGCCGGGCCACTGCGATGCGCGACGTGCTGCTCGGCGGGTTCGGGATGGGGCTGATCATGGTCCCCATGCTCATCGCCGTGCAGAACGCGGTGCCGAGAGCTGATCTGGGCGCGGGGACGTCCCTGATCCAGTTTTTCCGCACCATTGGCGGGGCGGTGGGGATCGCGGTGATGGGGGCGGTGATGGCCTATCGGCTCCAGACCGAGCTCCTGGCCCTTTCGACGAGCGTCGGTGACGGTCTTGGGGCCCAGGTGCAGGAGCTGGCGCGCCACCCCGATCTCATCATCAACCCGCTCACCCGCCAAGCGCTTGCTTCTTCCCTCGTGGCCCCGATCCGTATGGCGTTGGCTCAGGCCCTCCATGAGGTCTTTGTCGTGGGGTTGATCGTCTCGTTGGTGGCGTTGGCCTCGGCATTCCTGGTTCCCGCTGGCCGGGCTCGGGAGCTGGCCTCGGCCCGGGAGCCGGCCCCAACCTCCCGGTCATAGCCTGAGGAGATCGCCGATGTCTTCCGACGCGCCGCTGCTCGAGAGGCTCTCCCGGCTCCCGCCCGTGACGATCGGACGGCTGCTGGAACTCGTGGAAGGGATGGCGAGACCCGAGAATGATCCGCTGCTAAGGTCACTCGTCGCGGTGGACGAGGAGGGCGAGCGGGTCGTCAACCCGCTCCTCGCCGGTGTGCTCCAGCACCTCGCGCGGAACCCCGAGAAGACCTGCTATCAGGCGCTTCTGGAGGCCCTCACGGGGATCTGGAATGCCGCGGTGCGCGCGGCGGTGGTGCACCGCCTCCGCGCCCAGGGACTCCCGCCCGATGACCTCCTCCTGCGGCTCCAGGCGCTTTCGCCGACCCTCGGCTTCGCCGCCGAAAACCCGGAGTGGGCGCGCGAGTGGCTGGCGGACCCTGTCACTCAGGACACGCTTCTGGTCCAGCAGTGCATGGTGCGGCTTCTGTTGGCCACCGGAGGAATGGCTCGGGTCCGGGCCGACGCCTTGGTGGCCCCACCGGCCGAACGGCAGTCGTGAGTACAATGGACGGCAGCGGATCGAAGCCGAACAACCCCACTGGAGGAGCTTATGGAACACCTACATGAAAAAAAGCAGGAGCGACGGCGGCTGAACGGGCAGATCATAAAATCCCCCATGCGAGTCTTCGGGGCCTTCGGCGAGCTCGGCAAACAGGTCTTCGCCGACGGGGCGCTCTCGAAGAAGCACAAGGAGCTGACGGCCCTGGCAGTGGCCATTTCCCAGAACTGCTTCGACTGAATCGAGCATCGGGTCGAGGAGGTCCTCGACTTGAATGCCACCGAGCAGGAGATTGCCGAAACCCTGGATATTGGGCTCCTGATGGGCGGCACGCTGGCTGTCAAGTCGGTGCGCCACGCCTTCTGGGTGATGGGGGAGCTGAAGAAAGGCGCGTGAGCATGGCGACGGTGATGGTGCGGCGAGGGCTGCGGCTGGGATGCACCTGAAACGCGAGCCCTTCATCGTCGAGGTCACCGAGGCGGACCTCAAGCGAGAACGGGAGAAGGCGCGCGCGCTTCGGCAGAGCCAGTGGTGGAAGCGGAAGCTCGCCGCCGGGATCTGCCACTACTGCGGCCGTCAGGTCGGGGCCCGCCAGCTCACCATGGACCACGTAGTCCCCTTGGTCCGGGGCGGCCGGAGCACGCGCGGCAACGTCGTCCCCGCCTGCAAAACCTGCAACAACAAGAAGCAGCTCCTCCTCCCCGTGGAATGGGAGGAGTACCTCCGCCGCCTCGCAGCTTCAGAAGACCACTGACCCGTCCCCCCGGAGGTTTTCCGTAGCGCTTGATCGTGATGGAGCCAGCCGATTAAGATCCCCACTTAGGCGCCGCCGAAGGAGCCGGGAGGTCGCTCATGAAACTCTACGACGTCATGCGTACCACCTTTGCTGCCCGGGAATTCACCGATGACCCGATACCGAACGAAACACTCTTCAAGATCCTCGACAACGCACGCTTCGCGCCCAGCGGCGGCAACCGTCAGGGGTGGCGCGTGATCGTCGTTCGTGATCGTAGGACTCGGGAAGCCTTGGCCGCGCTGACTGTCCCGGCCGCCAAGCGCTACGCCGCCCAGCTGCACGCGGGCGAGAACCCCTGGAACCCCATCGACCCGACCTCGGTGGACCCCGAGACCGTTGAGCGAACGCCGGCGCCGGGCCGGCTGACCGAGCCGCTGCTGCGGGCGGCGGTGGTCCTCGTGGTCTGCGTCGATCTGAAGGTGGTGGCATCCACGGATCAGTACTTGGAGCGCGTCGGGGTCGTCAGTGGGGCGTCGATCTATCCGTTCGCGTGGAACATACTGCTGGCGGCGCGTCACGAAGGGTTCGGCGGAACCATTACCACGCTGGCGGTGGCTCAGGAACCGAAGGTACAGGAACTCTTGGGCATCCCGCGGCACGTCGCCGTCTGCGCAATCATGCCGCTGGGCCGGCCGGTCAAGCAGCTCACAAAGCTCAAGCGCAAGGCCGTACCGGAGTTCACGATGCTCGAACGGTGGGGCGGTGAGCCGCTGACGGCTCCAACACCATAAGGGCGGATCAAGCGGACGGCGCCGTCCGCTCTTTGACAGGTCCGTCATCCGCGCCGTATGCTCCCGTCACCCTGAGGGTGGGCCCGGCTGGAGGCCGCGTGCGCCTCGGCTGGCCTGAGCGGAAGCACCGACAGGGCGTTTATCCTGGGTATGCTCTGGCATCGCCCCTGAGAGACAGGGGCGTCTTCCCTTCCGGCGCGGCGAAGTAATTGAGGAATCCAGTCTGAAAGAAATCCCGCCGGCCCACATCGACGATCAGCCGCCCCCCGGCCTCCGTGTCGGCATGACAGTGAAGGTTGACAAATCCCGGGATTACGAGTTTGCCTGAGGCGTCTATGCGCCGGTCGACAGGGTCTCGGAATGTCTTGCCCACGAACACCACCCGGTCATTCTCAAAGACGACCACCCCGCCACGCAGGAGCCGGTGGCTGCCGTCGTGGTAGCCAAGGATATCGCCGCCTTGGATGAGCGTTTTCATTGTCTGGACCTCTTCCCGGTTATGCCGTTCCCTGCGCGAGCTCGAAACCTCCTTGAACGCCGCGGCCGGGCACCGTAGGATGGGCAACCAGCCGCGGAGATTGTAACCGAGACAATGCGGGCTGGCGGGCAGACGATGGGTCGGCATGACGACGCAATCTGAGCTGGTAGAGCTCGTTCGGCAACTCGTCGGAATCGACAGCCAGAACCCCACCCCGGGGGAAGCTGATTGCG
>CAYFIG010000244.1:0-292 GCA_964342905.1 uncultured bacterium | reverse complement strand
TTGCGCCCGGTTCGTGGCTCAGTGGCTGCGCGGCAATAGCCTCGAGCCCTCGGAGCTCCCCGTCCCCGGGCACCCGCCGAATCTGCTCGTGCGGCTGCCCGGTCGGGGCGCGTGCCCGGCGCTGGTCCTCCTCGGCCATATGGACACCGTCCCGGTCGGCAGCGGGTGGACTGAAGACCCCTTCGCCGGGACGCTGCGCGACGGCCGCCTCTACGGTCGCGGGGCGGCCGACATGAAGGGTGGGCTCGCGGTGCTCCTGCTCCTTGTTCGCGACCTGGCCCGCGAGCGGCTC
>CAYFIG010000243.1:0-3666 GCA_964342905.1 uncultured bacterium | reverse complement strand
TCAGACAGCCCCTGGGCCCGGTGGACCCGCGGATGGACTGCCGAGGAGAACCGGCACGGGGAGATCCTGAGCCGGTACCTGTACCTGTCCGGCCGGGTGGACATGCGCGCGGTCGAGATCACGACACAGTACCTGATCCGCAACGGGTTCGACCCGAAGACCAGCAATGACCCCTATCGAGGGCTGATCTATACCTCGTTCCAGGAACGAGCCACCAAGATCTCTCACGGGAATACGGCGCAGCTGGCCAACGAGAGCGGCGACCCCACCCTCGGGCAGATCTGCGCGCTCGTCACCGGGGACGAGTCGCGGCATGAGGAGGCGTACAAGCGGTTCGTCGGGAGGATCATCGAGACGGACCCTGCCGGCGGGGTGCTGGCCTTCGCCCAGATGATGAAGAATACCGTCACGATGCCGGCGCGGCTCATGTCGGACGGCGGGACGGCTGATCTGTACGCGCAGTTTGCCGTGGTGGCCCAGCGGATCGGGGTCTATACGATCTGGGATTATGCGGAGATCATCGGATACCTCGTCGGGTTCTGGAAGATCGCCGATCTTCCCGGGCTGACTGGAGAGGCGGCGAAGGCCCAGGACTATCTGGGGGATCTCGCGCAGCGTTACCGAGGACTGGCTGGACGGGAAGAGAGGAAACCTCCCGAGAAAGCCAAGGTGCCTTTTCGTTGGATTTTTAACCGGTCCGTCTGAAGCCCGGCTCGATGTACGACGGAAAGCGCGTGAGTGTGGTGCTGCCGGCGCTCAATGAGGCCGAGGGGATCGGGGCGGCGGTGCGGGCGTTCCGGGAGGTGCGCGAGGTGGACGAGGTGCTGGTGGTGGACAACGGCTCCACCGACGGCACGGGGAGGATCGCGCGGGAGGCCGGGGCGCGGGTGGTGGTGGAGCCACAGCGGGGCTACGGCTTCGCCTGCCGGCGGGGGTTGCGGGATGCGTCGGGGGAGCTCGTCTGTCTGACGGAGCCGGACGGGACCTTTGTCCCCGCGGATCTGGACCGGCTCTTGCCGCTCACGCGGGAGTTCGACGCCGTCTTCGGGACGCGGACCCGCAAGGCCTGGATTGAGGACGGGGCCAGGATGGATGTGTGGCTTCGCTGGGGGAACTGGGCCACAGCGAAGTACCTGCAGCTCCTCCACCAGGGACCTCGTCTCACGGATGTGGGGTGCACCTTCAAGCTCTTCTCCCGCAGGGTCGTGGACGGGGTGGCGGGCACCCTGAGGGTCGGAGGATCCCACTTCTCCCCGGAGCTCATGCTGGCCGTCATCCGCCGGGGCTTCCGGTGCGTGGAGATCCCGGTGCGGTACCGGCGCCGGGTGGGGACCTCCAAGATCACCGGCAACCGGTGGAGGGCCGCCCGCGTGGCCCTGCGGATGCTCTGGCTCATCACCCTCACGCGCTTCCGATGAAGCCTTGGGCGCTCGCCGTCTCCCTCCTCGTGGTCGACAGACAGGGGAGGATTGTCTCTGCTAACTCCCAGGCGGTGAAGCCGTTCGGCTACTCTCGCCAGGACAGGAAGAACGGACAGCATGAATAAAATCCCCATCAGGAACGTCGCCATCGTCGCCCACGTGGACCACGGGAAGACCACGCTGGTCGACGCCATCTTCCGTCAGACCCGGGTCCACCGGAGGATCGGGGAGATGGGAGAGCGGATCATGGATTCCCTCGATCTGGAGAGGGAGCGGGGGATCACCATCCGCGCCAAGAACGCCAGCGTGATCTACAAGGGGACGAAGATCAACATCGTGGACACGCCGGGCCACGCGGACTTCGGCGGGGAGGTGGAGCGGACGCTGCGGATGGTCGACGGGGTCCTGCTGCTGGTCGACGCCAAGGACGGGCCGATGCCGCAGACCCGGTTCGTGCTCCGGAAGGCCCTGGAGCTGGGGCACCGGGCGATCGTGGTGGTCAACAAGGTGGACTTGCCCGACACGCAGCCGGAGGAGGCGGTGAACAGGACCTTCGACCTCTTCTGCGAGCTGAACGCCCGCGATGAGCAGTTGGATTTCCCGGTGGTTTATACCTCCGCCATCCAGGGGACCGCGACGTTGGATCTCCGCAGGCCGGGGAAGGACATCTTCCCGCTCCTCGATCTCATCCTGGACAGGATTCCTCCCCCGCAGGTGGACGCCGGAGCCCCCCTGCAGATCCTGGTCCTGGCGCTCCTGTCCGACGACTACAAGGGGCGAATGGGGATTGGAAAGATCTCCGCCGGGAGGATCCGCCACGGGGACACGGTGGCGCTCCTGAAGCGGGATGGCCGGCAGGTCTGCTCCAAGGTGACCGCCCTCCTGAGCTATGAGGGGCTGGAGCGCAGGGAAGTCGAGGAGTCCTCGGCCGGGGAGATCGTGGCGGTGGCCGGCTTCGAGGAGGTAGGCATCGGGGACACCTTCACCGACGCGGCCAACCCGAAGGCGCTGCCGAGCCCCGAGATTGATGAGCCGACCATCCGGATGACCTTCGGGGTCAACACCAGTCCCTTCTCCGGCCGGGAGGGCAAGCACGTCAACTCCCGGGCTCTCCGGGAACGCCTGATGAGGGAGCTTGAGACGAACGTCTCCCTGCAGGTCGAGGAGACCGACAGCCCGGACACCTTCCTGGTCTCCGGGCGGGGAGAGCTGCACCTGGCGGTCCTCATTGAGACGATGCGGCGGGAGGGGTTTGAGCTTCAGGTCTCCCAGCCGGAGGTGATCTTCCAGGAGAGGGACGGTGTCAGGATGGAGCCCTTTGAGTTCCTGACGATCGACATCCCCGCCGAGCACCGGGGCGCCGTCATCGAGGAGGTGGGAAGCCGCAAGGGGACCTTGAGCGAGATGGTTCAGACGCCCAGGGGAGAGCTCCATTTCGAGTACGCGATCCCGACCCGAGGGGTGATGGGTTTGAAGAGCGCCCTCCTGACCCGGGCCCGAGGGACCGCCCAGGTTCACCACGTCTTCGATGAGTACCGGCCTGTCCAGGAGGGAGGTGGCGGCAGGGCCTCGCACGGGTCGCTGATCGCGTTTGAGTCGGGCACCTCGACGACGTACGCCCTGAACAACTGCCAGCTGCGCGGGGAGCTGTTCATCGGGCCGGGGGTGGAGGTCTACCAGGGGATGATCATCGGGGAGACCGCGCGCGGGGAGGACCTGGAGATCTCCCCGGTGAAGACCAAAAAGCTGACCAACGTCCGCTCCTCCACGTCGGACATCGCCATCGCGCTGACGCCCGCGAAGGAGATGACGCTCGAGATGGCCCTGGAGTACATCGGGTCGGATGAGCTGGTGGAGGCGACCCCGCAGAACATTCGCCTGCGCAAGCGCCTGTTGGACCCCGTCGCCCGCAAGCGGGCCAAGAAGGCGCTGATCCCGTAGCGCCCCGAAGGGGCGCGGCTATCGGTACCGCCGCCGGCGGCCGCGCTGGAAGCCGTGGCGCCGGTTCCGGCCGCGCTGCTGAAACGGTTGGCGCTGGTGCTGCGGGTACCGCTGTTGGGGCTGCGGTTGGGCGTGCACCGAACGCGGCTCCGATTGGAGGGCGTGGCGGGCCACGGGGATGGTGGTCCGCATGATCTTTTCGATCCCCTGGATGTCCTGCTTCTGATCCGGTGTCGCGAAGGTGATCGCGTGGCCCTCGCGCCCGGCCCGACCGGTGCGCCCGATCCGATGCACGTAGTTCCCC
>CAYFIG010000242.1:0-3687 GCA_964342905.1 uncultured bacterium | reverse complement strand
GGGGGATTCCTGGCAAAGGGACGAGGTGCCGCGTGAGGCTCTCGCCGCTCGCCCTTGGCGTGCTCCTCGTGATTCTCCTGGCCGCCCCGGTCTCGGCCCAGAGGAAGGAAGACTCCGCGCTCAAGGAGAAGCAGCGGACCCTCCGCGAGACCCAGCAGCAGCTCCGCGAGGAGCGCGCCAAGGCAGCCCAAGCCAGGAAGAAGGAGGCCTCGCTCCTGGCCGAGCTCGAGGCCATTGACCGGAAGCTCGCTGACAAGCGGCGTGAGCTGGCCCAGCTGGACGGGCGAATCAAGAAGGCCGAGCAGGAGATCGCCACGATTGAGGGGGAGATCAAGCGGCTGGAGGAGAGGCGCGTGAGCCAGCAGCAGTTGCTGGCTCGCCGTCTCCGCGCCCTCTACAAGCTTCACTCCCAGGGGGGGGTGCTCCCCATCGTTCTGGGGGGCGATGACCCCGTGGCCCAGGCGGTCCAGCTCCGGTACCTGACGACGCTGGCGGCTGTGGACGCCAAGCTCATTGAGGAGTATCGTGTTACGGGAGCCCGCCTCGGTGACCGGAAGGCGTTAGGGGAGGCCAGGACGCGGGACCTCTCGGCCTTGCGGACTCAGGTCGCCCTCGAACGAGCTGAGGTAGACCGCGAGGCGGCCCGACGTCGGACGCTCCTGAGCAAGGTCAGGGACGAGCGGGCCTACCACGAGCGGATGGTGGGCGAGCTCTCGGAGGCTGCCAGGCGACTTGAGGCCTTGATCGGAGATCTCCAGGCCAAGAAGCAGCGCCTGGCCAAGGCGCCTCCCCCGAGTGGGAACGCGCCGCCGGCGGTAGGGTTCGGGACGTTCCGCGGCCGGCTCCCCTGGCCCACCGAGGGGCGGATTGTGGCGAGCTTTGGCGAGCAGGTGCATCCGCGCTTCGGCACCCGGACGTTTCGGAACGGGATCGACATCGAGGCCGGAGAGGGGACAGAAATCCTGGCCGTGTACGCCGGTCAGGTGGTGTACACGGGATGGTTCAAGGGGTACGGAAACCTGATTATTTTGGATCACGGCAACGAGTACTACACGCTCTACGCCCACGCCGCTGAGATCCGCGTGAAGGAGGGCGATCAGGTGCGGCAGGGGCAGATGATCGGTACGGTGGGGGACACCGGGTCTCTGGCCGGATCGCGCCTCTACTTCGAGGTGCGCTCTCAGGGGAGGCCTCAAGACCCTGCCGGATGGCTCGAACAACGGGGCTAGGTCGCATCGAGGCTACCGAGGAGGCGTCCCGATGGATTTCCTTCGACAGACGAAGAAGGCCTTTTTCATCTCCGCCCTGCTCATTCTGCTCACGCTCTCCCTCGGTGGCACGGGGATCAGCAAGAGCACCGAGACTGGGGCAACCTACGATTCCCTTCGGCTCTTCTCGGAGGTGCTGTCTATCGTCCAGAGCCAGTACGTGGACGAGGTGCCTCCCAAGGAGTTGATCTACAACGCCGTCAAGGGCGCCCTCCGGGGCCTAGACTCGCACAGCTCGTTCTTGGATCCCGACATGTACCGGGAGATGCAAGTGGAGACCACCGGGAGCTTCGGCGGGCTCGGCATCGAGATCACGCTGAAGGACGACGTCTTGACCGTGGTGTCCCCGATCGAGGGGACCCCCGCCCACCGGGCCGGGATTCAGAGCGGGGACCGAATCGTCAAGATCGAGGGGATCGCCACCAAGGACATGCAGCTTATCGAGGCCGTGAAACGGATGCGGGGAAAGCCGGGGACCAAGGTCACGATCTCGATCGTCCGCGAGGGGTGGCTGGAGCCCCGCGATTTTACTCTCACGCGAGAACATATCCGCGTGCATTCGGTCCGGAGCCAGCAGCTCGAGCCGGGGATCGGCTACATCCGAGTCCGCCAGTTCCAGGAGCAGACCGCCAACGACCTGGAGGTGGATCTGGAGAAGCTGACGCGGAACGGGCCGGTTCAGGGGCTTATCTTGGATCTCAGGAATGATCCCGGCGGACTCCTGACCTCCGCCGTGGAGGTGACGGAGAAGTTCCTGGAAGACGGCAAGCTGGTCGTGTACACAGAGGGGCGGGTCCGCAACCAGAACATGCGCTTCACGGCCCGCGCCAAAAAGATCTATTCGGGCTTCCCCATCGTGGTGCTGGTGAACCAGGGCAGCGCCTCCGCCTCCGAGATCGTGGCGGGAGCCCTCCAGGACTGGAACCGGGCCATCGTCCTCGGTACCCAGACCTTTGGCAAGGGGTCTGTGCAGACTATCATCCCGCTCTCCGACGGCTCGGGGCTCCGGCTGACCACGGCCAAGTACTTCACCCCCAAGGGCCGCTCGATCCACGGCAGGGGCATTACGCCGGATATCATCGTGGAGCCGCCGAAGATGGTCGCGGCTGATCCGGGTAAGCCGGCCGTCGAGACCTCGCCGGAGGAGGCGCTGAAGAAGGACGTCCAACTCCAGCGGGCGTTGGATCTGCTCAAGGCCATGAAGATCTTGGAGAAGAGCCGGTCGGTTCCGGCGAACCCGCAGGCCCAGATCCGCTGATCCTCGGCGTCCCTCGTTCTTTTCTCAAGGGATTGCTTTGCGTTGCGACCGGCTGAGGCTGACTGGAAATGCTACTGCTCGGCATCGAGACCTCCTGTGATGAGACGGCGGCTGCGGTCCTGGCCGGCGGCCAGAAGATCCTCTCCTCAGTGATCGCCTCTCAAGACCGAATCCATGCGCCCTACGGTGGCGTAGTCCCCGAACTGGCTTCTCGCCGGCACGTGGAAGTGATCCTTCCGGTCGTTGAAAAAGCCCTTGGCGAGGCGGGGGTCAGGCTCCCGGACCTCGGCGGAATTGCCGTCACCCAGGGACCAGGACTGGTCGGCTCGCTCCTGGTGGGCTGCTCCGTGGCCAAAGCCCTGGCCTACGTTCACACGCTGCCGCTGGTCGGGGTGAACCACCTGGAAGGGCACATCTTCGCGGCGTTCCTGGTGGAGCCCAAGCCCGCCTATCCGTTCCTGGCGTTGGTGGTCTCAGGCGGCCACACGGCGCTCTACTTGGCTCGAGCGCCCTTGTCCTACACACGCATCGGCCAGACCCGTGACGATGCGGCGGGCGAGGCCTTCGACAAGGTGGCCAAGCTTCTGGGGCTCGGCTATCCGGGCGGCCCCATCATCGAGCTGACAGCGCGTACCGGGGATCCAACTGCCATCGCGTTTCCCTTGGCTCAGATCACTGACGGCGCTCCTGACTTCTCCTTCAGCGGGATCAAAACTGCTGTCTCCCTCTTCGTGAAGCGCCATGCGCCGCTCTCAGCGCGGATGGTGGCCGACGTGGCGGCCTCGTTCCAGGCCACGGTGGTCAAGATGCTGACGGCGAAGACCGTGAAGGCTGCCCGCGGCCTCGGCGTCAAGCGGATCATCCTCACCGGAGGGGTGGCGGCCAACCGATCCCTTCGGACGGCGCTTCAGGCCGAGGCTGAGTCGCGCGGATGGGAGCTCTATATCCCTCCCCCCTCCCTCTGTACCGACAACGCCGCGATGATTGCCGCTGCCGGTCACGCGCGCCTCCTCGCGGGCGAACGCGCGTCCCTCACGCTCAACGCGGATCCCGCCTTGAAGCTCGCCTAGGAGGACGTGTGGAAGACGCGATCGAGCGCGGGCTTCGCCCGCGCAACCTCTGGGGGAGGTTCGGAAGGGGGGCGTGCCCCCCTCCGAGTGA
>CAYFIG010000241.1:0-3697 GCA_964342905.1 uncultured bacterium | reverse complement strand
TCAGGAAGCTTGGTGCGGAGTTCAGCGAGAAGGCGTGGGAGGTCGGGCGCTGGACAACGCGCGAAGGCATTGAGAAGAACAAAGAGAAGGGGATGGAGTGGGTCCCCACCAGTCCGGCCATGGCAACTGCGGTCAAGGAAGCTGTGAAGAACACGGTGGTCCCCGGCTGGATCAAGCGCGCGGGGCCGGATGCGAAGCCGATCTTCAACGAGTACCTCGCCCCTTACGCCGGCTTTACCATCCCCTGAAGGAGGTAGCTGAGGGACAGCAGTGAACCGAAGCGAGAAGCCCGACACGGAGGCGCACGAGGGCGCTGCTGCCTTCCCTGAAACAAGCCGACGGGTTCTCCGGGCGATCGATCTCCTGGCCACGGGGATGGCGTATCTCAGCGGCGCCCTCTTCCTCCTGACCTCGTTCTATATCACCGCCGACGTGATTGGCCGGAAGTTCTTCCACATCTCGTCGGCGGTGACCGACGAAATCGGCGGGTATGCCCTGGCCATGGGGGGGATGTGGGCGCTGGCCTACACGCTCAGAACCGGGGGTCATGTCCGCATCGATGTCCTGCTCCCCCATCTCCCGCTTCGGGTGCAAGGAATCCTGAACTACGCCGCGCTGGTCGTCATGACGCTCTTCGCCTCGATGGTGGCGTTCTACTCGTGGCGCCTGGCCATCGACTCCTTCACCGGTAGCGCCAGGGCCATGAGCTTTATTCAGACCCCCCTCTTCATCCCCCAGGGCCTCATGGCGGTGGGCTTCAGCATGCTGACCCTGGAGGCGATCGCGATCCTCGTGGTTGGCCTCGCTGAGTCGCTGCGCCTCGGGAGGTTGGCGACACTAGAAGCTCTCCAGAGATCCGAGCTGAGCGAAGAAGCCTAGTCACGGGCGCGGCGCGAGTAACGTATCGGAGGAGAGAACACGTGGGATTTGTCGCGCTTGGTGTGGCCAGCGTGCTCATGCTGGCGGCGTTCCTTCTCGGGCTCCACGTGGCTGCCGCCCTGGGAATCCTGACTTTCTCCCTCATGTATGTCTTCAGCGATAGGCCGTTGTGGGAGATGCTGGGCCTGATCGCGTGGAACACCAACACCAGCTTCGTCCTCGTCGCCATCCCCCTCTTCATTCTGATGGGCGAGATCCTGCTGCGGAGCGGCCTGTCGGAGCGGCTGTACCGGACCCTTTCCCACTGGCTCAGCCCGCTGCCGGGAGGTCTGATGCACAGCAACATCGCCGCGTGCGCGACCTTCGCGGCGGTTTCGGGCTCAAGCGTCGCGACAGCGGCGACAATCGGGTCAGTCGCCCTGCCGGCCTTCCGCGCCCGCGGTTACAACGAGCGGCTGGTCCTGGGATCCCTTGCCGCCGGAGGGACTCTGGGCATCCTCATCCCCCCCAGCATCAACTTCATCGTCTATGGCGTGCTGATGGAGGTGTCCATCGGCAGGCTCTACATCGCGGGGATCTTTCCCGGAATCCTCCTGTCGCTCCTCTTCATGTCGGTAATTTTCTTGGCCGCCCTCGTCTGGCCAGGTGTGGCACCTCGCGAAGTCGGCGCCCCTTGGAGCACGAGGCTGATCGGGCTCATCGATATGCTGCCCACGTTCGCGCTGATCTTCCTGGTCCTAGGAACCATCTATCTGGGGGTGGCGACACCGACAGAGGCTGCGGGGTTCGGGGTAAGCGGGGCCTTTGTGCTTGCCTTGCTCAGCCGACGGGTGAACGTCCCAATGCTGAAGAAAGTCTTCCTCTCGAGCGCGCGCACCACCGCCATGGTCATGCTCATCCTTACAGCCGCCTTCATCCTGAACTCCACCCTGGCGATCCTGGGCGTTCCCTATGCGATCTCCCAGGCCGTGGCCTCCTGGGGGCTGACCCCGACCGGGACGCTGATCATTCTCGTCATCTTCTACCTGGTCCTGGGAACCTTTATGGACGGCTTCGCGATGATGGTGACCACGATCCCGGTGATCCTCCCGATCCTCAAGACCATGAACATTGACCTGATCTGGTTCGGCGTCATTGCGGTGATCCTGACCGAGGCGGCCCTGATCTCACCGCCCGAGGGGCTGAACCTCTACGTCATCCACGGCCTCCGCCAGAACCCGGCTGGAGGAGGACAGAAGCGGACGATCATGGACGTTTACATCGGGGTGCTGCCCTTCTTTTTGATGATGCTGGTGGGCATCGCGCTCATCATCGTGTTCCCGCAGATCGCTCTCTGGCTCCCGACCACGATGAAGGGAAGTTGATGCTGGTGGGTTGACAGGGGATGAGCACCAGACTACACTGCGGCCGCATCCGCTAACCGCCGGGAGCATTCATGCAGGGGGGTCGGGTTGCGTTTTCCCTGGTCGTCTGGGGCCTGATTGCGTGGCCCACCCTCGCCTTGGCGGGTGGGGCGTTTATCGTCGGCGGACATCCCGTGGAGCCGCAGGAGACCAACTTTGCCGGCGCCCGTCATGCCAGCCCGAAGTATCGGATCGTGGTTCAGATCAACCACGACACCCAGGCAACACACCCGCTTGAGCTGACTGTTGTTGATGACGTGTATCGGGCGCTCCTGGCCCAACACACGAGACAGCCCTACCTCCCGGCCGATTCCCTGCCGGTCGTCTTTGTTGCCGAGGTGAAGCTGCGCCAGTTTCTCACGGGGCCCAAGCGCTTGCTGTTCGGCAACCTGGAGACAGAGATCAAGAAGCAGCAAGATGTGTACCTCTCGCCCACCGCCATCTTTGTCACCGATGCCGCTTTTGCAGACAGCGAGAAGCTTCGGGCCGCTCTGCGGCTGGGATTGAGCTATCTCTTTAACGCGGACTTTTACCGAGCCGTCGTGGGGCTCGACCACGCCATTCCCCGCCCCGCCGACTGATCGAGGTGACGGATGAGCGGAGATGGGGAGCGGGACAGTTCACGAATGCTGCGGAGACCACCCACCATCGCGCTGATCGCGAGCCTCTGCATGTTCGCCGTCGGATCGGCCATGGGCGGCGCCCTGGTGCGGTTCCAGGGCGCGCTGTACGATGTGGCGCAACGCGAGGTCATCAAGCATCCGGAGGTGCACGGCTTCGGCGGGGTCGAGGTGATCGACCAGCAGCGCATCGCCGAGGTCGTGGAGCAGGCCAACAACGCCTTCCGGATGCTGCATGTCCACGGCCTGGGACTGGGGATGCTGATCCTCCTCGTCTCCATCGCCATCGTCAACCTGCCGTTGGGCGAAAGGGTGAAGCGGGCGCTGTGCGTGCTGGTCTCGCTCGGCGCGCTCTATCCGCCCGGCTGGTTCATCCTGGGCTGGCTGATTCCCTACTGGGGGGTGAAGACCCTGCGCAATCCCGTCGAGTGGGGCCTGTTCGTGCCCTTCGGCGGTGCTGCCATCCTCGCCATCTGGGGGACGCTCTTCTTGTACGTGATCGCCCTGTTTCGAAGGGATCCTCAGGAACGAGAGCGGTGAGCGGGATGCATCACGCCATCCGGGGTTCGTGGCGGGCGCTGGGCGTGGCGGCGATGGTTGTCCTCCTGCAGGGCCAGGCCGAAGCCCACGTGTTCCACCAGATCTTCGAGCCGCGCGACACCCAGCTCACCAAGGACTACGCCGCGCTGATCCGGCTCATTGACTACCCGTACGAGCGGTTCGAGCTGGCTGAGCAGGTCTACCGGGGCGAGCAGCGGGTGCGGCTGAAGCCCGGTGGAATTCGGTCGTGGCTCA
>CAYFIG010000240.1:0-3708 GCA_964342905.1 uncultured bacterium | reverse complement strand
GGAACCGCTCGCTCACGTCCTGAACTTCGAGAAGTCCACGGGCCGCTTTTCCACGAACGCGTTCCGGCCCTCCATGGCTTCCTCGGTCTGGTAGAAGAGCCGGAGCGCGGTCTGGGCAAACCGCGCGACCCCAGCCATCTGCTCGGTGTCGATGTTGAACGACTGCTTGGCCAGCCGAATCGCGGTCGGGCTCTTGGCCAGGATCTCACGGCACCAGGCTTCCACCTCTTCCATCAACCGGTCCGCCGGCACCACTTTGTTGACCAGCCCCATCTCCAGGGCGTCCTGCGCCGTGTACTGGCGGCAGAGGTACCAGATCTCCCGCGCCTTCTTCAGCCCGACGATGCGGGCCAAGAGCGCGGTGCCGAACCCCGCGTCCACGCTCCCGACGCGAGGGCCAGTCTGGCCGAAGATGGCACTGTCGGCGGCGATGGTGAGGTCGCAGAGGACATGAAGGACGTGACCGCCCCCGATGGCGAAGCCGTTGACTGCCGCGATCACCGGTTTCGGGATCTGGCGGATCAGGTTGTGGAGGGTCTCCACGTCGCTCTCGAGCCCCGCCTCCGTCCGGTATCCCCCTAGCCCCCGCTCTTTCTGATCCCCGCCTGAGCAGAACGCCTTATCTCCGGCTCCGGTCAGGACCACCACCCCGACTTGTTCATCCTGCCAGGCGTCGCGGAAGGCCTGGATCATCTCGTGTACCGTGCGCGAGCGGAAGGCGTTCCGGACCTCGGGCCTGTTGATGGTGATCTTGGCGATGCCGTCCTTCTTCTCGTAGATGATGTCGGTGCAGTCCATGGCCTCTCCTAATACGGAAGCGCCTCGCGTCCCATCAGCTCGCGGGCGACGACGATTTTCATCACTTCGGCAGTGCCATCGCCGATCTCGAGCCCCATGACGTCGCGCAGGCGCTGCTCGAACGGCAGCTCATCCGTGTAGCCGTAATGGCCGTGGAGGAGCAGGCACTGGTGGATCGTCTCGACGGCCAGCTTGGGCGCCCACCACTTTACCATGGCGGACTCTTTTGTGTAGGGCTGGCCGCGATCGGCGAGCCAGAGGGCCCGGTAGCAGAGCCACCGCGCCGCCTCGATATAGGTGGCCGCTTCCGCGATCGGGAACGACACGCCTTCGAATGCGGCCAGGGGCCGACCGAAGGCCCTGCGCTCCTTGACGTACGCCATGGTCTCCTCCAGCGAGACCTGGGCGGCGCCGAGGCACGCGAGGGCGATAAACACGCGGTTGAAGTCGAAGCCCTTCATGACCTCGTAGAAGCCGCTCCCCTCATCCCCCAGCCGGTGGGAGACCAGCACGCGCACGTGGTCAAGGGAAAGCACCGCCCGGCCGATGGCACGGGAGCCCAGGTCGCGGAGCGGGCTCCGGGCCACGCCGGGCAGGTCGAGCGGCACCAGGAAAGCCGTCACGCCGCGCGCCTTCGCGGCCAGGTCGGTCTTGGCAAAGACAATGGCTGCGTGCGCCGCCATTCCGAGGCTGATCCCGGACTTCTCGCCGGTGATGATATACTCGTCCCCCTCCCGCACCGCCCGGCAGGTCAGGTTGGTCGCATCCGAGCCGACGCCGGGCTCGGTCAGCGCGAGAGCGATGACCGCCTCGCCGCGCGTCATGGGGGGGAGCCACCGGACCTTCACTTCCTCGCTTCCGTTCTGGCCGATGATCTCCCCGGCCAGCCCCGCGAGCTGGATGCCGTAGGTGCAGCTGAAGTCCCCGCGCGCAATCTCCTCTGAGGCGATCCCCGTCGTGAGGAGGTCGGCGTCCTGGCCGCCGTACGCGGCGGGGGTCCGAAGCCCGAGGAGTCCGAGCTCTCCCATCTGCCGCCAGATCTCCCGGGGAAATTCTCCGGTGCGATCCCAATGCGCGTAGCGTGGGGCGAGCTCCTTCCGGGCGAAGACCCGGAGGGCCCGGATCAGCTCCTCCTGTTCGGGGGTGAACGTGAGGTCAATCACGTCGAAGCCAAGCTGATCCCGAGCGATTCGAGCTTGGGCGCCATGCGGGGGGTGAGAAGCCCGATCTTCGTCAGGTTGCGGACCAGGGAGGTGTGGAGATCTCGCTTGAACATCCGCCGAAACACGACCTCCTCGCCCCCTGCGGCCCGCACGCGCCTGAGTCGCCTGATCTCCTCAATCTCAGCGGGAGTGAACCCCATCTCGGCATAGACAGGCTGGGGGAAGAGGCCGGTCAGCGTTCGGACCAGGGCCCAGTACGTGAACTCCTCCATCTCCTGGCGTTCGGCGTCGCTGGCCTGGGCCACGGTCTCAGGAAGCGAGAGCATCCCGAAGCCCATGTGGCGGGCCTCATCCTGAAGGATGCGCCGGCAGACCTCACGGAGGGTTTCGTCTTTCGAGGTCTCGGCCAGCATCTTGAACAGCGAGACCGCGAACGTCTCGGCCACGAGTTGAAGCCCGATGGTCTTCACGTACCAGCGCGAATCGCCGAGGAGGGTGTCGAAGATCTCCCTCACGTTGCCGGCGATGGGGTAGATCAGGCCGCCGAGCCGCTCCGTCATGTAGCGGTGGAGCACCTCGTTGTGGCGGGCCTCATCCACCACCTGGGTGGCCTGAAAGAACTTGGCGTCGTTCCCCGGCACGCTTTCCACGAGCTGGCTGCACACGAGCATGGCGCCGTGCTCGCCGTAGAGAAGCAGGGAGAGCCGCCACCCCGCGATGCGGCGGTTCAACTCCGTCCGCTCTTTGGCGGGGAGCCGATCCCAGAACGGGGTGCCGTGGATGTCCACCAGCTCGTCGGCCACCACCCCCTGCTCCGGATCGGCTGGCCGCGCCCAGTCGATGTCCCGGGAGGCATTCCACTGGTCGCGCTTGGCCTGCTCGTAGAGCCGGCGCATCTCCGGGTGATCCACGTCATATTGATGCCTAAAGAACGTCTCAGCGCGAGCGGAAACCGCGTGACCCGATTCCATCGTCACACCCCCTCTTCGCGTTTCTCACGGCAGCCTCATCGAGAGGCCGTCGAGGAAGGTACGCGCGTAGATGTTGGCCACCTCCCGGATGCTGAGCCGGCCGTTCTGTTCGTACCACTTGTACATCCAGTTCATCGCACCCAGAATCGCGTAGGTCACCACTTTCACGTCGAGATCGTCGCGGAGCTCTCCGGCCTTCATCCCCTCCCGCAGGATCCGGTGCCAGAGCCGCTCGTAGTGCCTCGGCGACTCGGCGATCTTGTCCTTGAGGCGGGCGTAGAGGCTGTCCATCTCGCGGATGTAGACGAAGAGGTGGGGATAGTGGCTGTCGAAGGCCTCCAGGTGGACCGCGACGGCCCGCACGATCTTCTCCCGGGCTGAGCCTTTCCCGTCGGCAATCTTCTCAAGCTTGCGGTAGACCTGGGTGATAGGATCCTTGACCACGAGGTAGAGCAGCTCCTCCTTGGAGGCCACGTAGTGGTAGAGGCTCCCCTTGAGCAACCCCACCTCGTCGGCGATGTCCTGGATCGTGGCGGCGTGGTACCCCTTGGCCTTGAAGACCTTGGCGGCAGCTCGAATGATCTCGGTCTGGCGGGAGCTCACGGGTTGACCAACCGTTTGGTCAACGAGGTTAGCACACGCCGAAATCGCCTGTCAACGGCACCGCCTCGATTATTCGACTCCGCCCCGCGTAAGCTTGGGCGAGACCCGGTCGCGCAACCGCTCCCGCCAGCTCCGGACGTCGCACGGAAGCCGGCTGGCCCATTTCTGGCAAA
>CAYFIG010000239.1:0-3712 GCA_964342905.1 uncultured bacterium | reverse complement strand
CACCCAGCCAGCCGGGTGGTCCTCCGGGCAGAGGGGTTAGACCAGAGCGGAAAGGTCGTCAGCCGAGCCCGGGGCTCCGTGCAGGGAGAGATCCCGTCCCACAAGTCTTCTTCCTTCGAGATCCGGCTCATCCCGTCAGGGTCGGAGCGGACGTACCGGGTCACGGTCGAATCGTTCGAGTTCCTTGAACCGGCGACGCGTCGACCCGAAGCGGGGTGACCCCGACAGCGCACGATTCCCTCAGAGGCCACAGGCTCAACGTCGAGACAGGCGCGAGTCCTTGGTACGACGACGCACAGGGCTCTGCCTCCTACCATTGGCGGGTGACTTGGTCGTTACGGGGTTTTCTTCTCCGGAAAAGGGGTCAGGACAGATCCATGTCCCGAAGTCGGAGGACAATGCTATGGCCCTTCATCTTCTTCAGAAGCGCCTCGTCGGCCGTGACGCAGGGAAAACCGAGGCGCTCGGCTAGGGCGACATACGCAGCGTCATAGAGCGCAGCACGATAGGCCCATGCGATTGCGGTCGCCTTTCGAAGCAGTTCCCAGTCCAGGGGTTCGATTTGGAGCTGAAGGTCTCTCAGAACTGCCAGGGCCTCAGTGGTGTCAGCCTCCTCCGCGCGGTGGCTGAACCTGACCGCGTTTAGAACCTCCAGCAATGCGAACTCCGGAAAGGTCAGGCGACACTGTCGCGTCCGGTGTAACTCCCTCAATGCCAGGGCCTTCTCTCGGTCTGGCTCGTCGTGATGGATGAACCACTTCGCCGCGACGGAGGCGTCGACTACGTACTGCGAGTGAATCGCCTTGATCATGAGCGCCGCCGTTTCCTCTTTGATCGCCGATTCGGGCGTCGGACTGGGCCGTAGCGGGAGTTCCGAAACTCTCTGATGATGGCCACCGGGTTCCAATCACCCAGCTTCTCAGCAAGCGCATCCATCCGCTTGCAGGCTTCGTCCATCCGGCGCTGGGCCTCAGCTTCTTCCCGCGCCCTCCGTTGAGCCTCAAGATACCCCTTCAACGCCGCTTGGATCAGGGCACTCCGGTTTATTCCGGCCTGCTCGGCTTCGGCGTCGACGGCCTTGAGCAGGTCATCTTTGAGGAAAACATTGACCCTGGCCATACCGTGTCCTCACACACACAGTGCACACTGTTAGTATATCTGTCAAGTAGATTATTCTGGTATGTGATTATGGATGAAAAGGTGTGGCAGCGAGAGAAGCAGGCAGGGGTTGGCCCGCCGACTACAGGACTTCCAGAAAAACTACCCCTTCGGCAGCCCCAGGACGCGCTCGGCGATGATGTTGCGCTGAATCTCCGAGGTGCCTGCGGCGATGGTGTCGCCCCGGGAGCGCAGGTGGCGAAACTGCCAGTAGCCACCCTCGATGGCCCAGTCGGTCCCCTCCCAGAGCAGCGCGTAGGGCCCTTCCAGCTCCAGCATCAGCTCGAGAAGCCGCTGCCAGGTCTCGCTCCAGAAGAGCTTGGAGGCCGAGCCCTCGGGTCCGGGCGGCTCGCCGCGCAGGAGCTTGGTGAGCGCGCGGAGGGTGGAGTACCGCACGGCGTGAGAGTCGATGTAGAACTGGGCGAGGCGCTGGCGGATCACGGGGTCCTGAGAAGCCTTATTCCCGTGACGGTCGAGGTGGCGCGCCAGGTCGATGGCGGCATCGATCCCCTGCAGCAGCATGAGCTGGCGGGAGATGGTCCGTGGCCCCCGCTCGAACATGAGCGTCGTGATGGCCACCTCCCAGCCGCCGTTTTCGCGCCCCAGGATGTTCTCGGCTGGGACCTCCGCGTTCTCGAAGAAGAGTTCGTTGAACTCCGCGTCTCCGCTCATCTGGCGGAGCGGCTTGACGGTGACGCCCGGGCTCCGCATGTCAACCAGGAAGTAGGTCAGCCCTTTGTGCTTGGGCGCCTTGGGGTCAGTGCGGGTGAGCAGGATGCACCACTGGGCGATGTGCGCATAAGAGGTCCAGACCTTCTGGCCGTTCACCAGGTAGGCGCCGTTCTTCAGCTCGGCCCGGGTCTGGAGCGCGGCGAGGTCCGATCCGCTGTTGGGCTCAGAGAACCCCTGGCACCAGATCTCCTCCGCTGAGAGGATCTTGGGCAGGTAGCGCTTCTTCTGGGCCTCGGTGCCGTGGTGGATGATGGCGGGGCCCGCCATGTCGAGGCCGATGACGTTGGGGAGCTCCGGGGCCTTCGCGCGCGCCATTTCCTCGCAGAAGATCGCCTGCTCCATGATGGTGGCGCCCCGGCCGCCGTACTCCTTTGGCCAGTGGAACCCCACGTAGCCAGCCTCGTAGAGCTTCCGCTGCCAGCCCTTGAGGAAGGCGATCTCGGCCTCCTTCGTGGCAAACCGGCTCCGGAGCTTGGCCCAGTCGCCCGGGGCGTTGACTTCAAGCCACCGGCGAAGCTGGTCGCGAAAGGCCTCCTCTTGGGGCGTGAGCTTGAAATCCATGGTGGCCTCCCTCAGGTCGTGACGGGTGTGAGGTCGCGGATCGGATACCGAGCGCCGCGGAGGAGCAAGGCAGGGCCGTCTCGCCCTTCGGCCAGAAACGGCGCGATCTGCTGCATCGCCACGCGGCCGAAGCGGGCCCGAAAACTACCCCGGCGCACGCGA
Source organism: uncultured bacterium (assembly GCA_964342905.1). GTDB lineage: Bacteria > Methylomirabilota > Methylomirabilia > Rokubacteriales > CSP1-6 > CAYFIG01. Next base: position 1,099 of record CAYFIG010000239.1, on the reverse strand, counting down.
CAGAACAGGTCACCCCCTTCCGCCTCCAGGCTTCCCGGATCCAGCGGCTCCCGGTAGTCACCGGCAAAGCAGAGCTCTGCCGAGACCAACTGACCCCCCTCGATGCTGTACCGAAGCCGCTGAACCACGAACGGCGTATCGTAGGGCTCGAACCAGTTCTGCTCGCCCTGGCAGAGAACCAGGTTTCGACCGTCGGGCGTCTGCTGCATGGCGCGCAGAAAAAACCTGAGCACGAGCGGATCGACGATCTCGCTGCCGTCGTGGAAGATCCGCCCCTCCCGGTCCACGAGGTACCGGTACTCCCGCATGACGGCCCCATTGTAGTCCGCTGGCACGCTTGCCTTCAAGGGCGCCCTCGTGTCAGCATCGGACCAGTGAGCGCCCGAAGGCCTACCCGACCCGCGAGCAACGAGGTGCTGTGACGTCTCGACAGGTAGCCCGGCGCAGAGGACCCAGGGGCCGTCGGCTCCCGGTGCGGGTCCGGACGATCGAGGAGCGCGGGCTTCCCCTCGTGAAGGAGCTGGCCCGGATTGCCCGGGGGGCTGACCCGCCCGCCGCGAAGCTGGAAGGAGCCCTGGAGATCCTCTTCGGTGCGTTCAGCGGAGGCGACGAGCCGTTTCGGCAGCTCCTTCTGGAGGGCTGGCTCCAGGGCCGCCAGAAGAAACCGGTTCGGCTGGCAATCGCGTGGCTTCGAGAGCAGCTGCGACTCTGCGTCGAGGAGATCCTCGCGGACGGGGTTGCCGCGGGAGCATTCAGGGAAGACCTTGATCCCGCGGCGCTGGCCGCGGTGTGCCTGAGCGCCGCCGAAGGGTGCTTGCTCCAGCCGGACACTCAGGGCGGAACGGTGCCGCCTGAGCAGCTGGTCAGAACCGTCATCAGCCTCGCGCTCCGAAACGCGCAGCCGTGAACTCTTGCTCTCGCGTTGGAGGCCGTATGCCGCACGCCAACGTCAACGGAACCGAACTGTACTACGAGGAAACCGGCGAGGGATTCCCCCTGGTCTGGAGCCACGAGTTCGCCGGCGATTACCGGTCATGGGAACCTCAGGTCCGCTACTTTGCCCGTCGCTATCGCGTGATCACCTACAACAACCGCGGGT
>CAYFIG010000238.1:0-3712 GCA_964342905.1 uncultured bacterium | reverse complement strand
TCCTGGAGGATCATGGCAATCCGCTTGCCCCGGATCCGGCGCATCTCGTGGTTGGGCTTCGCCACGAGATCCTCCCCCTCGAACCTGATCTCGCCCCGCACGATGCGTCCGGCTGGGGGGAGGAGACGCAAAATTGAGAGCGCCAGGGTGGTCTTTCCAGAGCCTGATTCCCCCACGATGCCGAGGGTCTCCCCCTCGCTGAGCGTGAGGGAGACGTCATCGACCGCCCGGGTCACCCGGGTGCCACGGGCGCTCACGTAATAGGTGCAGAGGTTCCTGACATCGAGGAGCGAAGCGCTCATTCTCTGAGGAAGGCCTGGGAGACGATCGTGTGGTGCAGAATCTTATACTCTCCGCGGCCGAACGGCTTCTGGATCGTAAAGGTCTCTCGCGCGGGATGCTTGGCGTATTGGACGTCGTACTCCAGTCTCACGTGAGTGCCGCTGTCGGGCGGGACGAAGTCGGTCCACGAACGGGCAGCCGTGAGCCGGTAGGAACGGAGCTCCCCGAGCCGGGCGGTGATGATTTGGAGGTCCTGCTTCAATCCCTCAGGGCTCCGGGTCTCGAGATAGCGCGAGGCGAAGAAGGTGACCGCCCGGTCTAGGTCTCTTGCCTTCACCGCCTGGAAATACCCCTCAACCACGGGCCGGGCCTGAGCCTGCCGGGCCTCCGCTCCGCACCCAGCCAGGAGTAGGGTGGCAAGCACCGACGCCACGGCCGCTGCCACGTCGCGTACGGCACGCCTCGCTCAGAGCTGGCGGAGCTGGGGGTCAAGCTTGACCCGGAGCCAGTCGCCTAAGAGGTTGGCGGCCAGCACCACCAGCATGATGGCCAGCCCGGGGAAGACGGTAAACCACCAGTAGCCGGCCATCATCCCCGACTTGCCATCTGCTAGCATGAGCCCCCAGGCAGGCTTGGGCGGCGGCACGCCGACGCCCAGGAAGGAGAGCGCCGCCTCGGCGATGATCACGATGCCCACGATGAGGGTGGAGAGGACGATGGAAGTATTGAGCACGTTGGGGAGGATGTGCTTCCGCATGATGATCCACTTGCTGCAGCCCGCCACGATAGCCAGGCGCACGTAGTCCCGCTCCCTCAGCGAGAGCACCTCGCCCCGGATGACCCGCGCATAGCGGGTCCAGTAGACCGCGGCCAGGATGATGATGATGTTCTTCTCGCTCGGCCCGAAGAGGGCGGCGAGGAAGATGGCAAAGCTGATCGCCGGCAGGGCGAGCCAGGCGTCCACGAACCGCATGATTAGCTGATCCACCCATCCACCCAGGTATCCGGAGATGATCCCCACAGCCGTCCCGATTGCACCGGCGACGATGGCCGCGGTGAAGGCCACAATGACGGAGATCCTTGCTCCGTAGATGATCCGGCTCAAGACATCCCGTCCCTGATGGTCAGTGCCGAGGAGATGAGTGAGGCTCCCCCTTTCCTGCCAGAACGGCGGCTGATTTCGATCCCTCAGGTTGCCTGCCGTAGGGTCATACGGGGCAAGCAGATCGGCGAAGAGCGCGGTGAAGATCAACAGGCAGATGATGAAGACCGGGATGACCGGCGCCCCTTTGGTCTGGTCAACCACTCTCCGCCAGGTCGGGATCCAGGGGAAGGGGAGGGCCACGCTATTTTTCATAGCGGATCCTCGGGTCAATGTAGGCGTACAGGATATCCACCAGCAGGTTGACGGCGATGATCATCACCCCTCCGAGGAGGACACACGTCTGGACGACAGGGAAATCCCGGAACTCGATCCCCTCGTAGAGCAGGCGGCCGATCCCGGGCCACGCAAAAACCGTCTCGACGACGACCGCGACATTGATCATCAGAACAAGGTTGATGCCGGCTAGGGTCAGGACAGGAATCAGCGCGTTCTTGAAGGCGTGTTTGACGATCACCAAGGTCTCAGGTAGTCCCTTGAGCCTGGCCAGCTTCACGTACTCGCTCCCCAGCACGTCGAGCATTGAGGAGCGCGTCAGCCGCATGTGGGCGGCGGTGAAAAAGCCGCTGAGGGCGATCGCGGGCATGATCATGTGCGGGAGGCCGCCCTTCCCGGACGTGGGGAGCCATTCCAGATAGACCGAGAAGAAGAGGATCATCATGAGCCCAAGCCAGAAACTGGGCATGGAGAGTCCGAGGAGCGCGATGATCTTTCCGACGCGATCCCACCAGCGGTTCACCCAGACTGCTGAGAGGATGCCTATCGAGAGGCCGAGGAGGAGCGAGATGGCCATGCTCGCGAGGGCCAGCTCAATGGAGGCGGGCAAGCGTTGCAAGTAGAGCTGGCCAGCCGGCACCCGATAGTAGAGAGACTTTCCGAAGTTTCCCTGCACGGCGTTGGCCATAAACTGAACGTACTGGATGTGCCAGGGGCGGTCGAGGCCGAACTCCTTTCGGAGGGCAGCCAGGTCTGCCTCGCTGGCCTCGGGAGAGGCGAGGAGCACTACGGGGTCTCCCGTGGCCCGCATGAGCGTGAAGATCGTGACGCTCAGGATGAAGAGCGAGAAGAGTGCGTAGACGCAACGTTTAGCGATGAATCGAGTCATCTACGCCCCCGACGAACATGTTAGGGAAGACAAGAGGGCCGGCAACGCGCGCCGCGCTACCGGCCCCGCTGCACCGAAGGCTACTGTAACGTAATATCCTCAAACGGCCCGGTATAGTAGAACCCTTTAATCAGCCCGAGGCCCGACAGCTTCACGCTCTTGTGCACCGCGTTGGGCCACTGAAGCTGGTAAATAGGGGCGAAATACACCTTGTCCACGATGATCCTCTGGATCTGGTGGAGCAGGGCCTCGCGCTTCTTCGGGTCCAGCTCCTTTGCCTGCTGAGCGAAGAGCTTCTCAATCTCAGGGTTGTTCACATAGGAGTACTGGCCGGTGGAGACCGTGTAGTTCTCGATCCGGGTCGCGGCGTTGCCGAGGGCGCCGCTGGCGCAGAGACAGATTCCGTCTAGCTCTTTCTTGCGCCATCGATCGAGCCAGACCGCCCGCTCCATCTTCTGCACCTTGACCTTGATTCCGATGGCTCCCAGGTAGCCGGCGACCGACTCGGCGAAGCTGTAGTAGGGGGGGACCGGCGTGATGGTGCCGGCGTCAAAGCCGTTCGGGTAGCCAGCCTCGGCCAGAAGCTGCTTGGCCTTCTGCGGATCATACGGGACGGGATCGACCGGGAGGGCGTACTCGAATTCGCGCGGGATGATGCTTCCGGTAATGGGGGAAGCGCCAAGGGTTTCAGCCTCGCTGATCGCCTTCCGGTCGATAGCGTAGTTGGCGGCGAGCCGGACCTTGGGGTTATGCCAGGGGGACTTGGGGTCGTTCAACCCATTCAGGAAATCGACCCAGAACGGAGCGATCCCGCCCGAGAACTCCAGCCGAAGGTTGGGGTCTCGCTTGACCTCTTCCCCCAGCGCCCCTTCGACCAGGTAGGCGACCTGGGCTTCGCCTCGCTTGAGCATGGCCACGCGGGTCGTTCCCTCTTTCACCATTTTCATGACAATCCGCTTGACGTTGGGAGTTTTCCGCCAGTACTTCTCGTTGGCCTCTAGGGTTACCTCTACTCCTGGCGTCATGCTCACGAACTTGAAGGGGCCCGCGCCGATGGGCGCCTTCTGGAACTCCTCGGTCCCCACCTTCTCGACGTACTTCTTAGGAACGATCCACGCGGCACCGGTGGCCGGCGTCCCGTAGAAGGTCATGAAGTCAGGTCA
>CAYFIG010000237.1:0-3718 GCA_964342905.1 uncultured bacterium | reverse complement strand
CGTCGCCGACTACAGCCGCTTTGCCCGGAGGGTCGCGCCTGCCTTCTGGGGCACAGCCGCGGGCTACTTTCTTGCGAATGTTTGGTTCTATGGGCTCGGCGCGCTGATCCTGCTCGCCGCCGGCGTCAGTCAAGAACCCAAGGGATTCGTGGAGGCGATCGCCCTTATCGGAGGCCCGCTGGCGCTCCTGGTTCTCCTGGTGGACGAAACCGACGAGGCGTGGGCCGACCTCTACTCGTGCGCGGTCTCGCTCAGTAACATCTTCCCGACGGTGAACCAGCGCGGGCTCCTCGTGGGGCTGGGGGTGTTCTCCTTCGTGGTGGCGCTGCTCCTTGACATGACCCAGTACGAGAGGTTTCTCCTTCTCATCGGCTCGGTTTTTGTCCCGCTCTTCGGCGTGCTCGCTTCCGACTACTTCCTCGTGCGGCGGCACTACGAGGTCGGCGAGCTCTTTCGCTCCGGCGGCGCCTACTGGTACTGGAACGGGATCCACTGGCCCGGACTTCTCGCCTGGGTGATCGGCGTGGCCGGCTACCTGTGGATCGCGGGCAAGTTTGGCTGGCTCGGACTCTCAGGGCTCCCATGGCTTGGCGCCTCGGTCCCGAGCTTCCTCTTGGCGTTCGGCATCTACTGGGCCTTGTCGCAGGTGGTGACGAGACGAGCGGTCGTCCCCTCCGGGCGCTAAGTGCCGTAGGGTTTCTTGACCGCCTTCGGTGCCTCTGCTACACTGAGCGACCGATAACCTTCGATCAAACAAGGAAAAAGAATGTCCTGGAAGCTCAAGAAGAAGGCCCAGCTCCTCATGGCCGAAGAGGAGGGGGTGATCCGGAAAGACTGGGGGGGCAAAGTTGCGTTCGCCCTGGTCTACCCCAACACGTACGCGGTCGGAATGTCCAATTTGGGCTTTCAGGCCATCTACTGGCACCTGAACCAGCTCCCTGACGTGGTCTGCGAGCGCGTCTTTATCCCGGATCCTGAGGATCTCGACGAGTACCGGCGGACCGGCACCGTGCCGTTCTCGCTGGAGTCCCAGCGTCCCCTCACTGACTTCCACCTGATCGGTTTCTCGGTGACCTACGAGGGGGATTACATCAACGTGCTCCGCCTCCTCCAGATGGCCGGGATCCCGCTCAGGCCCGAAGCCCGACGCCCGCATGACCCGCTGATCTTGATGGGAGGGGTCTGCGCCTTTTCCAACCCTGAGCCGATCGCCCCCTTCATGGACTTCATCGTGGTGGGAGAGGGGGAGGAGCTTGTCGGAGAGCTGATCGCCACCTATCGGGAGGCCTTCGACGGTGTGATGCCCGAAGCGCGGGACCGGGAGGCGTTCCTCGACCGGCTGACCCGGATACAGGGCATGTACGTACCGTCTGGGTACGAGGTCATCTCCGCCTCCGATGGCACAGTGGCTGCCGTGATTCCCAGGCGGGAGGGCATTCCGCCCGTTGTCGTCAAGCGCAGGCTCAAGGATGTGAACCGGTTCGAGACGCGCTCGCTCCTCAAGACCCCGCGGGCCGAGTATGGGCACATGGCCCTCTTGGAGGTCGGCAAGGGATGTGGTCGCGGTTGTCGCTTCTGTCTGGAGGGGGAGATCTACCGGCCCGTGCGCCATCGGAGTCTCGAAGCGCTTCGCGAGACCGTCGCCAAGATCGCCAAGGAGACGAAACGGGTCGGTCTGGTCGGGGCCTGCGTTTCCGACTACCCGTGGATCGGGGAGCTGATGAAGATCCTGGAGGAGCACGGGCTGGAGGTCTCGCTCTCCTCCATCCGCGCCGACAGCCTCACCGAGGATCTTGTTGCCTCAATCCAGCGGGGTGGCCACCGGACCCTCACCATTGCCCCGGAAGCGGGGACCGAGCGCTTGAGGCAGGTCATCCGCAAGGCCATCACCGACGCGCAGCTCTACCAAGCCTGCGACCTGGTGCGGGCCTACGGGATCCCGAACCTCAAGTGTTACTTCATGATCGGCCTCCCTGGCGAAACCCGCGAGGATGTGGAGGCAATTCCTGACCTGGCTGCCCGGCTCCTCAACCGGCTCCGTGTTCCCTCGCGGGACGGCCGTCCCTTCGGCCGCCTCACGCTCTCGATCTCTTCCTTCGTCCCGAAACCGTGGACGCCGTTTCAGTGGGCCCCCTTCGACCACCTCCGGAGCTTGGAGGAGAAGCTCGCGCTGATTAAGACGGGAGTTCGACGCTTCGCGAACGTTCGGGTTCTCCACGAGAATCCGCGTGAGGCGTCGCTGCAGGCCCTCTTGGCTCGGGGCGACCGGCGGGTGGCGGATTTCTTGGAGCTGGCAGCGCGGCTTGACGGGAACTGGCGCAAGGCCCTCAGCGAGTGGGACGGGGATCCGGACTTCTACACGATCAGGCCCCGCGCCCTGGACGAGATCTTTCCGTGGGATCACTTCGACGTTGGAGTGAAGAAAACCGGGCTGATTCGAGAGTACGAGAAGGCCGGGTACCCGAGCCGAAGGCTTGGGTGCATGCCCGCCGAGGCCACGGTGTAAAGGGGGAACGCTGTGGAGCAAACGCCGCCAGGGCGCTTCGTGCTCTACGTCGCGTTCAGGGCCACGCCGGCCTGGTACGGGCTCGCCAAGGACGACCAGACGCGGGCCATCGCCGAGTACCTGGCGCGGGTCGATGATTTCAGCCAGCGGATGATCATCCGCACCTACTCCACGCTCGGGCTCAAGCGGGACGCGGACTTTCTCCTGTGGCTCATCTCCCCGGAGCTGGACTCGATCCAGGGGCTCATGGAAGGGCTCAGGAAGACCGCCCTGGCCCCGTATCTGGAGACCGCCGCGAGCTACCTGGCTGTGACCCGGGAGTCGATGTATATGAAAGGGCACCCCCAGGAAGAGGTGAAGGTCATGGTGGAGCCGGGGCAGGCGAAGTATCTCTTCGTCTACCCGTTCGTGAAGAGTCGGGAGTGGTACCTGCTCAAGAGAGAGGAACGGCAAAGGCTCATGAACGAGCACATCCGGATCGGTCACCAGTTCCCGGGGATCCGGATTAATACGGCCTACTCCTTCGGCCTGGACGATCAGGACTTCGTCGTAGCTTTTGAGGGGGACGAGCCAAAGGATTTTGTCACGCTGGTCATGCGCCTCAGAGAGACCGAGGGAAGCACGTATACGGTCCGCGATACGCCGATCTTCACCTGCGTCAAGAAGCCCCTTGAAGAGATCCTCTGGTCGCTCGGGTAGGTTCCGTGGATGGCGCCCACGAGAGAGAGGAGTCCGAGATGGGGAAGCTGGTCAAGGCCGCTGAGACGACGGATCTGAGCCCCGGCGAGGGGAAAGTTGTGGAGGTTGAAGGCAAGACGCTTGCCCTCTTCAACGTGGACGGGACGTACTATGCCGTGGACAACACCTGCCTTCACCGCGGCGGCCCCTTAGGGGAGGGGGAGTTGGAGGGCAAGGTCGTGACCTGTCCCTGGCACGGGTGGCGATACGACGTGACCTCCGGGGCCAACGTCAATAACCCTGCGGTAAAGGTCGCGTGTTTCCCGGTCAAGGTGGAGGGAGCGTCGGTCTTCGTGGATGTCTGAGCCGGTCACCTTGACTCAAGCTGTCGTGATTGGCGTCCTCAGATGACAATGCTGATTTCCGACACTCTGGGCCGGCCGCTGCGCAACCTTCGTATCTCCGTCACGGACCGGTGCAATCTCCGATGCCAGTACTGCATGCCCGAGGAGGAATACGTCTGGCTCCCGCGCG
>CAYFIG010000236.1:0-3738 GCA_964342905.1 uncultured bacterium | reverse complement strand
TCTGGTCGTCAAGCCCGGCACGACTCCGGGCGAGGCGCTCACGCAGGAGCTGATCCGGCAAGCTCCTCCGCCGCGTCCTCCGCGAGCGCGCGGCGAGGAAGTAATCTATAGCCGCCGATCCAACGCGAGTAGCACTTTCTCAGTGCGTTTTGGCTGTCACGGCGAGCTACCGCCCGCCGACAAGCTTCGGATGTAGGCCACCAGCTCTCTGATCTCGGCGTCGCTCAGGTGGGAGCCGAAGCTCGGCATCCCGGGCTTCCCGATCGGTGACCCGCCAAGCTTGATGATGTCGAAGAGGTACTGGTCAGAAAAACCGGCCATCCGGCGAGAATTGGCCAGGTTTCCCGGCTGGATCAAGGAGAGGGTGGCGCGCCAGGACCCGGTGCCGACCGTCCCGTGACAAGTCACGCAGCGAAGATAGTAGACGCGCTGGGCGGGGGAGGCGTTCGGCGGCGGGGCCGGATCCGGAATGAAGTGGGCAACCACAATCATATTGACCGCCACCACACCCAGCGTAGCTAGCACCAGGAGCCCGCGCCGCCGCATTGTTCACCAGGATAGCACCGGATCACTCACCCCCGCCGGCAGAACCCCAGCAGGTCGTCGAGGAGCATGGCCAGGCGCTGGACATCCCGAGCCTGCTGAAGGCGCCGGCCCCAGCCGGCCTCGGAGGGGAAGACGTGGGCGAGCCCGCTGAAGATCACCAGCCTGCCAAGCGCCGGCGCCGACCGAGCGAGCCGAACACTTTCGGTGTAGGGGATCGAGTCGTCATCGGCGCCGTGGGCGATAAGTAGCCGGGCCCGCACCTCGCCGATTCGGCTCCTGGGGGAGAGGCGGCGGAACTGATCCCTGATCGTGGGGGGGAGCGCGGCGATAAGTGACTGGACTCGCTCGCGCTCCCGATTCTCGACCACGGCGAGGAGCGTTTTCCCCTCGGCTCTCAGGCCCGACGCTTCCCGGTTCACGTCAGCGCCCGGATTGGCCAGCTTCAGCTCGACGAGCGTCTGAAGCCGCCGGCGTTCTTCCGGCTTCGCCACGTAAGGCGCCAGGGCCGCGAGGAGCTTCCAGCGGTTGTACTCTTCCTGCCGGGCTCGCCGCCACTGGCCGTCCTCCTCGTATGATCCCGTGGTGATAAAGGTGATCACGGCGGTCAGATCCCAATAGCCTCCGAAGCTGCCGACGACCGCGATCCGATCCTGGATCCCGGAATCCGCAGCAGCCAGGAGCGCGGGACCGGCCCCGAAGGAGAATCCCAGGATCCCGAGCGGCCCCGGCGTGGTTCCCGCAAGCGCCTTCACCGCGTCCACCGCTAGACCGACGTCCGACTCGGCCAGGTGAAAGGCCCGGAGGCTCGGGAAGTCAGGAGCCAAAACCACGAAGCCTGACCGGGCCAAGGCGCGGCCCATCTGCTGGAAGAATGGATGCCCCTGGCCCTGGCGCGAGAGCCCGTGGACGAGGACCAGACCCCCGCAGGGAAGGCTCGACGGCCGATAGAGCGTGGCCACACCCGACCCTATCGAGACCTCACTGACCGCCGGAGCCTGTAGCGAAGGACTGAAGGCGGGGGCGAGGAGGTCCAGGGTGAGGAGGGAGGCAGTGAGAAGACGGCTAAGACGGGGCGCTCCCACCAGGAGTAGAGCGAGAGCGGCAAGAAAGAAGGCTCGCCTCACCCCATGGGCTGATCCAACCCGGGAGTGAGCTCGAGGAGCGTCCGTCGAAGGCGCTCATCTTCCAGGAGCTGAGCCCCGGTTCCCGAAAGCACGACCTGCCCTTCTTCCAAAAGGTAGGCGCGGTGGGCCAGACGGAGGAGCCGGCGGACATGCTGGCCTGCCGCCAGGATCGTCATCCCCTCGGCTGTGATGGCGCGGATGGCCTGGCAGAAGCGGTTGGTAACCTGGCGCGCGAGCCCCAGGAAGGGGTCGTCCATGCAGAGCAGGCGCGGCCGGGCCATGAGGCCTCGGGCCAGGGCGAGCATCTGCTGTTCGCCCCCCGAGAGCACGCCGGCAGGCGCCCGCTGCTTCTCTTGGAGAACTGGGAAGACGCGGAAGATCAGGCGGAGCGTTTCCTCGCGCTCGGAGTAGGCGCGAGGCAGGAACGCGCCCAGCTCAAGGTTCTCCCTCACGCTGAGCGGGGCGAAAAGCCGCCGCCCTTCCGGGATCAAGGCGATCCCCGCCGCGGCGATTTCGTACGGCGGCCGTCCGTCAATCCGCTGCCCCTCCAGCTGGATCGTTCCGGCCCGCGGGATCAGGAGGCCGGTGACAGTGCGCAGAAGGGTGGACTTCCCCGCGCCGTTGGGGCCCACCAGCGCCACGAACTCCCCGGCCCTCACTTCCAGAGCGCAGCTCTTGAGGACCAAGAGGTCGTTGTACCCCGCATAGACGTTGTCAACGGCTAGAAGCGGGACCGTCACTGATCGTCATCCTCCCCGAAATACGCCTCCACCACCCGCCGCGAGCCCAGCACAGCCTCCGGGCGCCCGTCGGCCACGATCATCCCCTGGTCCAAGACCAGAAGCCGGTCCGCCACCTGGGCAAGCACGCTGAAGGAATGCTCGATCGCGAAAATTGTGAGGCCCCGCTGGCGGAGCTGGCCGTAAAAGCGGATCACTTCCTCACGCCCCTTGGGGGAGAGGCCCGAGGCCAGCTCGTCCAGAAGGAGGAGGGTGGGGCGAGTGGAAAGCGCCGTGGCCAGCTCCAGCCGCTTTCGCTCTCCGAGCGACAGCTCGCAAGCCCTCGCCCCGGCCTTGTCAGTGAGCCCCACGATGGCCAAGAGCCGCTCTGCCTCGCGTCGGCGGTCCTGGGCCCGACTGTACCACCGGTGCTGCGAGCGGAACGTCACCCCGACCAGGACATTGTCGAGGACTGTGAGGTGGGCGAAGGATCGGGCGATCTGGAAGGTGCGGCCGATGCCAAGGCTCGCCAGCCTCCAGGGCGGGGAGTGTGTGATTTGCTCCCCTTTGAACCAGACTTCGCCCGACGTGGGACGGAGGAGACCGGAAAGGATGTTGAAGAGCGTGGTCTTTCCCGAGCCGTTTGGGCCGAGAAGCCCCACGAGCTGGTGTTCCTCCACCGCGATGTCTACCCCGCGGAGGGCGACCAGGCCGCCGAAGGCCTTGGAGAGGCCTCTCCCTTCAAGCAGCGGCATGCCGGCGCCTTGTCATGAGTCCTGCCAGCCCGCCGGGAAGGTAGAGGATCACAGCCACCAGAGCCAGGGCATAGGGGAGCTGGTGGAGCACGGGGACGAACGGGTGAACGAGCAGCTCACTCACCAGGTAGAGGACCAAGGCGCCGACGAATGGGCCAAGGAGCGTGTGGAGGCCGCCGAATGTTGACATCACGAGCGGCAGGATCGAGAAGTGGGGGCTGAAAACCAGGTCGGGCTCCACCACTCGGATCGTGTGGACATAGAGACCGCCGGCCAGGGCGGTGAGGAGCGCCGACACGGCAAAAGCCAGAAGCTTCCAGGTCAGGGGGCGGAGCCCGAGGAGGCTGGCGCGCTCCTCTTCCTCCCGGATCGCGGCGAAGGCGAGCCCGACGCGGGAGCGCAGAACAGCCGCAAAGCTGCCCAACGCCGCCAGCAGAAAGACCAGCGAGAGATAGTAGTTGCCCGCTCGCCCGCCAAGCTCGATGAGCGGCGGGATACCGATGAGCCCGGAGCCGCCCCCGGTCAGCCCCGTCCAATTAAGCGCCACCCCTCGCCACACTTCGGCGTAGGCGAGCGTGGCGAGCGCCAGGTACG
>CAYFIG010000235.1:0-3748 GCA_964342905.1 uncultured bacterium | reverse complement strand
GCCTGGTACTCTTGCGGCGTCCCCTTGAGGACCGGGAAGGTCCCGTAGTGGATCGGGATCACGTACTTGGGCTTGAGCATCTCTTTCGTTGCGTAGGCCGCGTCCCTCGGGTCCATGACGAAGTGGCCGCCGATGGGCATCAGGATCAGGTCGGGCTTGTAGTACTCGCCGATGAGCTTCATGTCCCCGAAGAGCCTCGTGTCTCCCATGTGGTAGAGCTTGAAGCCATTCTCGAACTCGACGATGAAGCCGGCAGGCTCCCCGCCCGCATAGGTGGTCCTCTTCTTCGTGACCGGATCAACCACAGCCACTTCCGAGGAATGCTCGGCCCGAACCTGCGTGATCGTGATCTGCGGTCCCGCCGGCGTGACCTTTCCGCCCTTGCCGAAGCGGATGCCCTGCTCGGGCGTCACCCAGCCCAGGTCGAGCATCGTGTCGATGAGCCCCGCGGGCCCGAGAACCTTCGCCCCGGTGCGCGTGGCCAGCTCCGTCGCGTCGCTCGATCCATCGGTGCGGCCGAGGTTTCCGACATGATCGGTGTGGCCGTGAGTCACGAGGATCACGTCTACTTTTCCGAGCGCGTCCAGGTTCTTGTACTGCGCCGGCGTCTTGGGGTTGTTGGTAAGGAACGGGTCGATGACGATCACTTTGCCCGTAAGCGTGGTGATCTTGGTCGCGGCCTGCCCCAGCCAGTGGACCTCGACCTTGGCGGTCCATGTCCATAGGTCCCTCCTTATGCTCTGGCGCCGGGAGCATATCGCTCCGGAGCCTGATCGAAGGTCTGTGCACAGTGAAGACAGCAGAAGTAAAAGATTCTCCCTGACGCCTCTGACCGGTATTTGGCCGAGGCGATCTTCACGAGCATGCCGCAGACGGGATCCTTGGCCTCAGTTTCTCCGATCTCTTCTGTTATGGTGTCCTTCCACTCGATCTTCTGGCTCCGCGACACCTGAACGATCTCGGCAAGGATGCTCAGCGCGATTTCTTCAGGCGAGACCGCACCGATATCGAGCCCGGCTGGGGCCTTGAGCCGCCCGAGCTTCTCGGCCGGCACCCCCCTTCCCTTTAAGGCCTCGATGACCGCGCCGGCTCGCCGGCGGCTCGCCACCAGGCTCACGTAGCCAGCCTCGCTCCGAAGGGCCTGCTCCAGGGCCTCTTCGTCAAAGGTCCCGTGGGTAGCCACCACGATAAAGCTCCGGGGAGTGATCCCAGGAAATTGCTTTGGAGAGATCTCTGGAGAGATGAGTGCTACGGTAAAGTCCATCGCCTTGCCAAGCTTCAAAAGGGTCTCGACCACCGGTCCGCGGCCGACGAGGAGAAGCTGGGGCTTAGGCAGAACAGGCTCGACGTAGATCTCCATCGTGCCACCGCTGTGACAGGTCAGGGCGTACTCTAGCACACCCTCCCGCCTCCCGGGACCGGTGCCTCCCTCACCCACCAAGGTGATGAACCGCGGCTGCCCGTCTCGGAGAGCCTTGAGCGCCTCCTTGACGACTACGGGCTCGGCGCAGCTTCCGCCGATCCATCCCGAAACTGTTCCGTCCTCCCGAATGAGGGCCTTCGCTCCAGGCTTGGCGGAGGTGGGGCGCTCGCACCGGACCACCGTGGCCAAGGCGAACGCCTCGCCCCGCTGGGCGAGCTCGTACGCGAGCGCGAGCAGGTCATCGGTCATGACGGTCACGCGCGGGCGTCACGTCTTTTCTTCTCCCCCACCCAGGAGGCGCCGGACCGCCCGCCCCATCGCCCGCCCCACTGCCCTGGTCCCCAATGAGACCGCGTCTAGCGGCTTAACCTCCGCCCCGGCTGCTTGAGCGTCTTGCTGGCCGGAGCCCGCGGCGCCCTCCAGCTTCTGCTGCATCGCGGCAGCGAACTGCTGGAAGATCTGGTTCGACACGCTTTCAATCATTCCACGGCCCATCTGGGCGAAGATCCCGCTGATATTCACCTCCGAGGCGACCGTGACCTCGGTGCCACCGTCCTTAGGCTGCAGGCGGCTTCTGACCCTCATCTCTGCCCCGCCCTTGCCTTTGATGTCCTGCCCCTGGCCGACCAGCTCGGCCTCCCAGCGCTCCGGGTCGAGCCGGTCGAAACGGATCTGCCCCTTGTAGCTGGCCGAGACCGGTCCCACCTTCACGGTGATTGTTCCGAGATAGGTGCGCTCGTCCACCTTCCCGACTATCGCCGCTCCGGGCAGGCAGCTCGCCACTTGGTAGGGATCGGTCAGAAACGCCCACACCCTGTTAGGTGGCGCGTTGAGCGAAAACTTCTGCTCGATCTTCATCGCGGTCGGCGCTTCGCGCCAATCGCTCCCTCATTTCACTCCGTTACCCCACGCTCGCGCAGGAGCTTCCAGACTTTGGCAGGGGTGATGGGGATGTCGATGTGGCGGACTCCCAAACTCCAGAGGGCATCCACGACGGCGTTAGCGATGGCCGCGGGGGCACCTACCGTAGCTGACTCGCCCACGCCCTTCGCCCCCAACGGATGGTGAGGCGAGGGGGTGCAGGTCTTGTCGGTCTCCCACTTAGGGGTCTCCACCGCCGTGGGGAGGAGGTAGTCCATGAAGCTCCCGCCCCGGATATTGCCGTTCTCGTCGTAGGAGATCTCCTCGTAGAGCGCCGGGGCCAGTCCCATGGTGAGCCCCCCGTGAATCTGCCCCTCCACGATCATCGGGTTGATGATGTTGCCGCAGTCGTCCACGGCCACAAAGCGCCGGACCTTCACCTCCCCGGTCCCCTTGTCGATAGCGACCACGCAGATGTAGCTCCCGAAAGGGTAGGTCAGGCTCGGTGGGTCGTAATAAGAAACCGCTTCGAGCCCTGCCTCCATGCCTTGCGGATGATTCGTATACGCTGCGAAGGTGATCTCCTGGATAGTCTTGAAGCGGTTCGGCGCCCCCTTCACCGAGAACTTGCCTGGTTCCCAGACGAGATCCTCTTCGGCCACTTCCAGGAGGTAGGCGGCGATCTTCCGCGCCTTGTCCCGGATCTTCCTGGCCGCCATTGCCGCGGCTGCCCCCGCTGTCGCCGTTGACCGGCTGGCATAGGTGCCCAGGCCGTACGGCGCCGTGTCCGTATCGCCTTCCTCGACCTGAATATCGGCCACCGGGATCCCTAGCTCTTCGGCAAGGATCTGGGCGTAGGTGGTCTCGTGTCCCTGTCCTTGCGACTTGGTCCCGAAGCGGGCGATGGCCTTGCCCGTGGGATGGATCCTGATCTCGCAGGAGTCGAACATCTTGAGCCCCAGGATGTCGAAGTGCTTGGACGGGCCCGCGCCCACGATCTCGGTGAAGCTCGAAATCCCGATCCCCATCAGCTCGCCGCGCTTCCGCTTTTCCACCTGCTCCCGCTTGAGCTCGGCGTAGCCAATCTTCTCCATGGCCTTCCGGAGGGCAGCGGCGTAGTTTCCGCTGTCGTACTCCCAGCCCAGGGCGGACTTGTAGGGGAACTGCTCCGGCTTGATGAAGTTCTTGAGCCGGAACTCCGCCGGGTCAATCCCGAGCTGATGGGCCATGAGGTCGGCCATCCGCTCGATGGTGTGGACCGCCTCAGTGACACGGAACGAGCACCGGTAGGCGATCCCTCCCGGCGGCTTGTTCGTATAGACGCCATCCACCTCTACGTGGGCCGCCTTGAAGTTGTAGGAACCGGTGCAGATGTGAAAGAGCCCGGCGGGAAACTTGGAGGGGTTGGCCGCCGCATCGGTATAGCCGTGGTCGGCGATCGTCTTGATCCGAAGCGCGGTGAGC
>CAYFIG010000234.1:3418-3769 GCA_964342905.1 uncultured bacterium | reverse complement strand
AACACGGTCCAGGCGATTCCACCCAGGCGAAAGATCCTCATCACCAGCGACCACGGGTATATCTTTTTCGGCCACGGATGTTCGGCCCCGAGAACCAACCAGGCGATCCGACCGCTGACCGAGTGGCTCGGCGGCGAGCGGTCGAGGGCCTTATCCCCGGGCGACGACCCCCCATCCCACCCCGACCTCGCGGTAATTCCCCATCGCCGGGTGGCCATGGTCCGGGGGCGAGTTCAGACCCATCCCTCCGGGCCGGCCGGGACGCGCCTCTATAAGCACGGCGGCCTCTCGCTGATGGAAATGCTCACGCCGTGGATCGTCCTGGAGTTGGCGCCGGCGTGAAGCTTCGAA
>CAYFIG010000234.1:0-3408 GCA_964342905.1 uncultured bacterium | reverse complement strand
TAATCTACCTCGACACCTCGGTGGTCAGTGCATATGTGGACGAGAGATCGCCGGAACGAAAACAGGCGACCGTGGAATTCTGGAACCGCCTCGGAGATTACGAAGTCGCCATCTCAGAGTTGACGGTGACGGAAATCCAGGCGACAGGGAGCCCGCCAATTCGGGAGCAGATGACGGAGTTGATCCGTCCATTTTCCATCCTACCGATCGAGGAGGAGGCTCGCCGGTTGGCTCAGGAATATGTTCACCGAGGTGTGTTCTCCCCAGGTACGATAGAGGACGCCATCCATGTCGCGGTGGCGGTGGCCTCCAGACAGGATATGCTCGTGAGTTGGAATTTCCGGCACCTGGTGAACCGTCGTCGCCGGACCCTCATTAATGAGGTCAACGTCCTGATGGGCTATCCGACCATCGAAATCTTGGCCCCACCCGAAGTGTAAGGAGTGTGAGCATGATCTTCGACTACTTCACAGCAGCCAAGCGAGCCGGGATTCCAGAGGACAAACTGAACCGCCTGTGCGCTATCGTTCGGGCGGAGTTCCCTTCCGACGAAATGATGGCAGAGCTCCACATCTTGCGGGCCGTCATGGCCATCGAGCGTGGGGATATGACACTAGACGAAATCCTCAAGCAGGGAATCACGAGCTAATGACTCTCACGGACTCCGCCGAGCGAGGCGGGCTATGAAACGAGCGATCGAAGAGGGTTTCCCCATCGTCGAGATCAACCGCCTAGCCGTGCCGGAGCGGAACGCCTTCAAACCGATCTACCAGATGCACAAGTGGTTTGCCCGGCGGGCCTCCTGCGTCTTCCGGGCCATCCTCCTCGGCTGCCTCAAGCCCGCCGGCACCGACATCATGGCCGAGTTCTACAAAGACCACTCCAATGATTCCGACACGGTCGGCAAAGTCATCCTCGACCCATTCATGGGCGGCGGCACCACGGTGGTGGAGGCCCTCCGCCTGATCGTCTGCCCGGCCGGCCTCATTAGAAACTGGCAGTTGGAGCTCCGAGATTGTTTTCGCCTGCATTTTGAGGTCTTCGACCTCGACTTCACCGACGCGCACCCGGCAGCCTGGGAGCACCACCACCGCGTGATTATCTCGATCGACACCCTAAAGCGCCGCCAGCGGATGGAGCGGCTACTTGCCGCCCCCCGGTGGGATCTCGCCGTCTTCGACGAGGCTCACCATCTGAGCCGACTTCGCTACGGGACAAAGGTCCAGACCACCCAGAACTATCGTCTGGCAGAGGCGCTTCAAGGTGACCCCTACCAGTTCTGGTCCCTCATCCAGCTCTTGGATGACAGCCTCTTCGATTCGCCCGAGAGTCTCCTGGACCATCGGGGTCTCCTCAGCCGGGTCATGATCCGGCGGACAAAGCGGGAGGTCACGGATGCCGAGGGACGCCCGATCTTCATGCGCCGTCAGGTCCACACCCAGAGCTTCCCCTTAGCGGTGAGGGAGCGGTCCTTTTATGACCGTCTGACCGACTATCTGCGCGAGGGATACGGGGTAGCTGGCCTCGGCCAGCCCAAGACCACGAGCCGCCAGCGGGCGGTAGGCTTTGTCATGGCGACGTTTCAGAAGATTATGTCCTCGAGCCCCCGGGCCATCCGACAGGCCCTTCGCCGTCGGCTCCTGGTCCTCCTCGCGCGTGAGCAGATGGCCTTAGAGGCCCGGCGAGAGCGGCCCGGAGCGGCTCCAGAGCTAGCTGAGCGGATCCTCCGGCTCCAAGAAGAGATGAGGGGTCTGGCGATCGCCATCCAAGAAATTCCGGTTTCCCCCTCCCAGCGGGCTGAGGCTGACGGGTATGTGGCCCAGGTAAAGCAGCGGCTAGCTCGAAAGGGCGAGGATGATGAGGTAACTCCCTGGGCCCTTGATGGCGATGAGGAGGGCGAGGAGGGGATCTACGCAGAGGCCGACATCCCGAACGAGGCCGACAAGGTCCGAGAGCTCATCCGCCTGGTCCCGGAGGGGACCGATCGAAAGTTCGATACCCTCGTTCGAGCCATCGAGCAGCTGCGCCGGGAGAACCCAGGGGAGCGCTTTATCATGTTCACCCAGTACCGGGAGACCCTGGAATTCCTCCGGGAGGAGCTGGCGAAGATCTACGGTCTTTTGAGGATCGCGACCATCAAGGGTGGTCCTTTGGACGAGAAAATCGCGGCCATCGAGGCCTTCTGGAATGACGACGGCGCCAAGTTCCTTATCAGTACCTCAGCGGGAGGAGAGGGAATCAACCTTCAGGTCGGCCATATCCTCTTCAACTACGACCTCCCCTGGAACCCCATGGCGGTGGAGCAACGGATCGGGCGCATCCACCGTTACGGCCAGCAGGACACGGTCCAAGTCTATAACCTGGTGGCCGAGGACACGGTAGAGGAGCGGATCTACCGGCTCCTGGAAGAGAAGCTCCTGGAGATTGCTCGGACCATCGGTAAGGTGGATCCAATGACGGGCGAGGTGGTGGAAGACTTCCGCTCAGAAATCCTGGGCTTCCTTGGCACCTCGCCAAACTACCAGGACCTCTACAAGAAGGCTCTGGTGGATCGGGACTACAAACGGACCGAGCGCGAGATGGTGGAGGCTATCGAACGCGCCCGGGAGGCCAGCGAAGCCCTGCGGGCCCTCACGCAAGATCTGGACACCTTTAACCTGGACCACTACAGAACCCTTCGAGGGCACTTCACTCTCGACCACCTGAGGCTGTTCGTTGAGCGGGCAATCCTCCGCTTAGGAGGCGCTTTCATTCCGAACGGGGAGGTTGTTCTCATCGAAACCCCGGAGGCCCTGTTATCCTACCCCGGCGTCGCCGGGAGCTACCGCGAGGCCACCTTCAATCGGGATCTCGCTATGCGGCGCCGGAACGTCCAACTCCTTGGTCTCGGCCATCCGCTCGTGGATGCGCTTATCCACCACTTCCAACGGCCACAACGACCCGGGGATGTGGCTGCTCTAGCTGGGCCGAATGATGGGACTGGGAGGCTTTCGATTCGTGCTCTCTTTCACCTGGAGCTTGAGAACGGACGGAAGCGCTTACAGTATGTTCATCTCCTCGTGGCTCCCGATGGTTCCTGGGAAGAAGCTCGTCCCACTTTTGATGTGGACCGGCTTAGCTCTGTGCTTGAATCGGGCCCAGCGGAGCCGAACCGGTTACCCATTGAGATGCTTCGGTCGGCGGCTCAACAGGCTCTTGACGCCATCGGGGCCCGCCTCCGGGCGACCACTGACGGCGTACTCAGCCTCCGCCATGTTGTGATGGGATTGGGCAGGGTCTAGTCTGCGAGGAAGGCCAGGCACCGTGGCCAAAGAGCCAGGTCCACACGTTTTGGCCGATTGACACCACTCCCCGGCGGCAGGGATAATGGCAGTGTTAATCCCTCCCGGAGGTCACCGTGCCACAACG
>CAYFIG010000233.1:0-3777 GCA_964342905.1 uncultured bacterium | reverse complement strand
CACTCGATGGTGACCGGCATCAGGTTGTCGCCACTCCGCGCCACCTCCTGGAGCTCCTTGAGGAGCTTCTCGCCCCGCGAGTTGTCACGCTCGCGCTTGACGCGGGCGAGCCGTTCCTTCTGGACCTGCTCCGTGCGCGGGTCCACGGAGTGGAGCGGGATCGGGGGTTCCTCCGGCTCCGGGTTGCGGTACTTGTTGACGCCCACCACGATCTTCTCGCCGCGCTCTTTGGCTCGCTGGTAGGCGTAGGCCGCGTCCGCAATTTCCTGCTGGAAGAAGTTCCGTTCCAGCGCCGCCACCGGGCCGCCCATCCGGTCAATCCGCTCGAGGTACATCCGGATCTCCCGCTCCGTCTGCTCCGTCAGCGCCTCCACCAGGTAAGAGCCGCCCAGGGGGTCAATAGAGTTCGCTACGCCCGTCTCTTCGAGGAGGATCTGCTGGGTGCGGAGGGCGAGCTTCATCGCCTCTTCCGAGGGGATGGCGAGCGCCTCGTCCATGCCGTTAGTGTGGAGCGACTGACACCCGCCCAGCACGGCGGCCAGCGCCTGGTAGGCGGTCCGCACCACGTTGTTCCACGGCTGGACCGCGGTGAGCGAAGAGCCCGCAGTCTGGCAGTGGAAGCGGAGGCGCATGGACTCCGGCCGCCTGGCCCCGAAGCGCTCTTTCATGATGCGGGCCCAGCAGCGCCGGGCCGCCCGGAACTTGGCGATCTCTTCAAAGAAGTCGGAGTGAGAGATGAAGTAGAAGCTGAGGCGCGGCGCGAATGCGTCCACGTCCAGCCCGGCCTTCCTCACCTCCTCGACATAGGCGATACCCGCGGCGAGGGTGAACGCAGCCTCCTGGACAGCGGTGGCTCCGGCCTCCCGAATGTGATAACCGGAGATGTTGACCGGGTTGTAGTGCGGCAACTGCTGAACCGAGTAGATGATCGAGTCGCGCACGATCCGGATCGAGGGCTTGACCGGATAGATCCACTCCTTCTGGGCTGAGAACTCCTTAATAATGTCGCTCTGGACCGTGCCGGCGAGCTTCTCCTTGGGGATTCCCCACTTTTCGGCCAGCGCCACGTACATGGCGAGGAGGATCCAGGCCGTGGGGTTGATGGTCATGGACACGCTGATTGACGCGAGATCGATCCCCGCGAACAGCTCTTCCATGTCGGCGAGCGTGTCCACCGCCACGCCCTCGCGCCCGACTTCGCCGAACGCTCTCGGATCGTCGGAGTCGTAGCCCATGAGCGTGGGCATGTCGAAGTCCACGCTGAGCCCGGTCTGTCCCTGGGCGATCAGGTACTTGAAGCGCGCGTTGGTGTCCTGTGCCGTACCGAACCCTGCGATCTGCCTCATGGTCCAGGGTCGCGCGCGGTACATCGTGGGGTACGGACCCCGGGCGAAGGGAAACTGTCCGGGAAAGCCGAGGTCGCGCGCGTAGTCGATCCCCTCGATATCCGCTGGCGTGTAGAGCCGCTTCAGCTCCCGTCCCGAGAGCGTGCTGAAGGATTTCTGGCGCTCCGGTTGCCTGGCCTGGAAGGCCTGGAGCTCCTTTTCTTCCCACGCCCGTTGCGCTTGCCTGATCGCCTCGATCGTTTTTGGGTCAAACACGGTGTGTCCCTCCATTGTTTCCCAAAATAGTGACCCCGTCGCGCTCGTGTCCGATACGACTGGCGAGACGCTTGTAGAAGAGTAGCTCGCGGTAACCCTGGGGGAGGTTATCGATGTGGCCGCTGGGGGTGAAGCCGAGGGTGCGGTGCATCTGGATGGAGGCGGCGTTGGTCTCGTCGGTGGAAGAGAAGAAACGGGGGCTTAGGCTCTCCGCCTCAACGGCTCGGTAGAGGTCTCGCGCGATCCCCTTCCGGCGACAGTCCGGCTTCACGACGACCAGCGAGACAAATGTACAGTTGAACCAGTCGGTTCGGTACACCAGGCACCCTACCGCTTCTCCAACGTCGCTCGCGACCAGGAGCTGCCCGCGGTCCAACGCGGCCTGCATGAATGGCCGGCCCCGACGAGGACCGATCAGCTCGATCGCCAGGTTCGAGCAGGCCGGGACATCTTCGGGCTGACCTCTTCGAATCTCAACCATCCCTCTCTCCTTCGATCGAGCGGAGCTCGCGAAAGAGATTGCGGTTGTCCACCACGCGGCGGGCCTTGAACTCCGTGCGGGGGAGGGCGTCGGGAGGCATGAGCTGGATCTTGGCCCAGAGACCGATGGCGGCGCGGAGGCGCTCGGCAATTTCCTTTCTGAGGGTCTCCAGCGCTTCAGACTGTCGCTCGGCCCGGGCTGCCACCTCTCGGGTGTATTCGGCCTGAACCACTAGCTCGTCCATCGTCTCCTCGCGCGAGATGATGATCCTGAACTCCTCGCCGAACCCGCGGATTC
The DNA here is from genome assembly GCA_964342905.1 of uncultured bacterium. GTDB lineage: Bacteria > Methylomirabilota > Methylomirabilia > Rokubacteriales > CSP1-6 > CAYFIG01. The sequence continues at coordinate 1,398 of CAYFIG010000233.1, read as the reverse complement.
CGCGCAGCACCTCCTCGATAGCGCTCGGATAGACGTTCTCACCGCGCACGATGAACATGTCGTCCACCCGGCCGTAGATCCCCTTGGGCAGGCGGGGGTAGGTTCGGCCGCATTCGCACGGTTCGTCGGTCCAGCTCGAGAGATCGCCGGACCAGAAGCGGATCATGGGCTGGGAAGTCCGCTCCAGGTGGGTGTAGACTGGCACCCCTTCCTTGCCGAACGGGATCAGCTCCTTGGTATCGGGGTTGAGCAGCTCGGTATAGACGATGTCCTGCCAGAGGTGCATGCCGGTGCGGAAGGCGCACTCGCCGTTGGTCATCCAGGGCGTCATCTCGGCGGTGGAGCCGGTGTCCACGCAGATCCCGCCGTACGCCTCCTCGATCCGGCGCTTTGTGGAAGGGATCGAGGCCCCGGGCTCGCCGGAGAAGAAGAGGATCTTGATGCCGAATTCCTTGGGATCGATCCATTCCTGGCGCGCCTTCTCGCCAACGTAGAGACCGTAGGACGGTGTGCCGTAGAAGGCGGTGGGCTTGATCTCCCGGAGCCAGCGGAGGGCCTGGAGCGTCTGGCCCGGCACGCCCGCGCCGAACGGGAAGGAGACGCACCCGAGCCGCTCAGCCCCGGCCAGCGCCCCCCAGCCACCCATATAGAGGGAGAAGAACGAGCCGAAGAAGACCGTGTCTCCCGGACGCAGGCCGAAGCCCCACATGACCCTCGCGTGGGCGTTGGCGATCCTGCGCCAGTCCTCGGCACCGAGCGCGAAGGCCGTGGGCTTCCCGGTCGTGCCTGAGGTGCCGTGAATATGGAAGACCTCTCGCGGCTCGATGCAGAGGTAGGAGCCGAAGGGTGGATTGAGCATTTGATCCTCCCTCAGCTCCTGTTTCGTGAGAAGCGGAACCTTTCTGAAATCCTCCAGGCTCATGATATCGCCGGGCTCCAGCCCGGCCACCTTCCACTTCTTTCGGTAAAATGGAGCCCGCTCCCAGGCCCAGCGCATCACGGCTTGAATCTTTTGAAGGATCTCGCGGTCGCGCGCCTCGGGGTCCTGACACTCCCGTTCCTTGAACCAGTAGCGGGAGCCGGGCTCGGGCCAGTAGCGCTCGTCGTAGCGTGGCGGCCAGGGCATGGCGAACTTTTCGGAGCAGAGCCAGCCGCCCCATTGTACTCCAAACGCCGGGGCGTGGTGGTACTTCGTGCGACACACGCTGACCGCGGAGCCCCGGCATCGCGGTCTTGACGCGGGGGTAGCACCCCTGTTAGCGTTCTGTACCATCGTCGGCTGTGACTTTGCCGAGGATTGCGAGGCGGGTGAATGACAAGACGCATTCTGCCGTTCATTGCCCTGGCCGTGTGGCTCAGCGGGTGCAGCGTGCTGGGCGCGTTTCGATCTTCCTCGTC
>CAYFIG010000232.1:0-3778 GCA_964342905.1 uncultured bacterium | reverse complement strand
TACCACCGGACCACTCGGGGGATCGACCTGCACCTGAAGGAGATCTTTCGCGACTCGATGCGGATTGCCTTTCCCTGGGACCTGAGGAAGGAGCTGCACCCCTACCTCCACCTCACCGAGTGGACGCTCCTGGAGGACGTCGGGCGCTGGCACGATTCTGACGACCCCGAGCGGAAGGCGCTGGGCCAGGAATGGCGCCAGATCCTGGACCGCCGGCTCAAGTGGCGGATGTCCCACGAGGTCGTGCTGGACATTGCCGAGCTGAAGCGCGGTCTCGGGTTCGTGAAGGCCGAGGAGGTCGAGGCGCGGGTCCGCGACCTCTTGCCGGCCGGGCTCAAGACCCTCCCCTTCAAGATCGACATGGCGCTCCAGGATCCCCGCCCGCTCAACCCGCTGGGGCTGGGGGATCGGCAGATCTACGTCTACGACTCCGGCTCGAAGCGCGTCTCCAAGGAGCACCTGACCGAGCTCTTCAAGTATCTGCCCGGGAAGGTGGCCCAGTGCCGGATCTTCGCCGCCACCCACGAGCATGACCAGCTTCTGGCCGAGGCGCTCGAGCGGGCTCTGAGCGAGGACTCCCCGGCCATCGTCACCAACGTCTGAGAGATCCTGCCAGGCGATGGATCTGCTAGAGACCAAGAGCCGGATCGCTGAAGCCCTCGTCGAGTCGATTTTTCGACGCGCAGACTACCAGGTCACCCGGTTCACCCAGGAGGCGATCCCGCTCCGGGTTGGGCGGGAGGACTTCTCTCCGGACTTCCGGGTGACCCGGGAACCGAAGCAGGGGAAGCCCCGGGAGTTCCTGATCGAGGTGAAGTGCCGCCCGGCCATCGAGCAGTACATCTCGGTGGAGAACCAGCGAGGGGAGAAGTCGATCTTCCTGATGGCCCGCCAGAAGTGGCCGAACCTCTACTTCGTCTTCGTCAGCGAGCGGCCGGAGCCCGGGCGGTCATGCTTCCAGGTAGTGAGCCTCCAGTCCCACGAGACCGGCGCGCTGTTCGCCACCGTGGACCTGGCCGACAAGAAAGAGCTGGGAGTCTTCCGGCACAACGTGGAGGACCATGAGGAGCTCCTCCGCCGCATCTTCGCGCTTCTGACAAGTGCCTGAGGAGCTTTGGGAGCGAGGTGAGTCGGCATGGAGAAGTTTCGAGGCGTGGATTACTACGGGATCGAGGCGCTCCTCGGCGAGGAGGAACGGATGGTGCGGGACGCGGTGCGCGACTGGGTCGAGGCCGAGTTCCTGCCCATCATCCAGACGCACCATCGCGAGGGAACCTTTCCGACTCACCTGATCCCCAAGCTCGGAGAGATGGGCATCTTCGGCGCCACCCTCAAGGGGTACGGGTGCGCGGGCCTCAACAATGTGGCCTATGGTCTCATCATGCAGGAGCTGGAGCGGGGCGACTCGGGGCTCCGCTCCTGCGCCTCGGTTCAGAGCGCGCTGGTGATGTACCCAATCTATTCGTATGGCTCCGAGGCGCAGAAAGAGAAGTGGCTGCCGGGGCTCCAGAAGGGCGAGGTGGTGGGGTGCTTCGGCCTGACCGAGCCGGATCACGGCTCGGATCCCGGGTCCATGAAGACCCGGGCGCTTCGGAAGGGCAATCGCTACGTCCTGAACGGCACCAAGCTCTGGATCACCAACGGCTCGATTGCCGATGTCGCGGTGGTCTGGGCCAAGGACGATGAGAACGAGATCTGTGGCTACCTGGTCGAGAAAGGCGTCCCCGGTTTCTCCACCCTCGAGATCCCCGGCAAGTTCTCCATGCGCGCCTCCATCACCTCCGAGCTGTCCTTCCAGGACTGCGCCATCCCGCTGGAGAATAAACTTCCTGGCGTGAAGGGGCTCAGAGGGCCCCTCTCCTGCCTCTCCCAGGCCCGCTACGGGATCGCCTGGGGCGCCATCGGGGCGGCCATGGCCTGCTACGACTGGGCGCTCCAGTACGCCCAGTCCCGTATCCAGTTCGGCAAGCCCATCGCCTCGTTCCAGCTCGTACAGCGGAAGCTGGTCTGGATGCTCACCGAGATCACCAAGGCCCAGCTCCTGGCCCTCCAGCTCGGGCGCCTCAAGGACCAGGGCAAAGCGCGCGTCCAGCAAATCTCCATGGCCAAAATGAACAATGTCTGGATGGCCCTGGAGACGGCGCGGATGGCCCGCGACATCATGGGCGCGGCCGGGATCGTTGACGAGCATCCGGTGATCCGCCACATGCTGAACCTGGAGACGGTCTTCACCTACGAGGGGACCCACGACATCCACACCCTGATCCTCGGACGGGACATCACGGGCCTCTCCGCATTCGGCGACGAGTAACAGTCTCACCCCTAACGAGACTTCTCTGAGCGACGAGACCCGGCGAGCCAGGTGGAGCCTCGCCATCGCGGCGCTGACCCTGGCGGTGCAAAACGGCATCGTCATAGCGTTCGCCGTGCTCTACCTGCCTTTGGTCGGGGAGTTCGGGGGCTCGCGGGCCGAGGTTGCGGCGGTTCAGTCAACGGTGTTCCTGCTGGGGGGCGCGGGCGCGCCGCTCATCGGGTACGCGCTCGATCGTCTTGGCCCTAGATGGCTCTTCCAGGGCGGCGCGGTCCTGGCTGCCCTCGGGCTCCTGGCAGCGAGCCAGGCCACGAGCCTGCCGCTCCTGCTCTTGGCTTACGGAGTGATCGGAGGCCTCGGACTTGCCGCCCTCGGCAGCCAGCCCAACATGGTGGTAGCGGCGCTCTGGTATCCGAACGCCCGGGGCAAGGCCATCGCAGTCGCAGACCTCGGCACCGGGCTCGGGGCCTTCTGCCTCATCCCGTTTGCTCAGACCTTGGTGACGCTCTATGGCTGGCGAACCACGCTGGTCGTGTGGGCAGCCCTTCTCCTGGCGATCCTGGTTCCGGCCAACGTGTTCCAGCGGGTCCCACAAGGAACTGGGGACGCATGCTCGGTCCGCGACGCCGAGAGATGGACCCTGGCCCTGGCGGTTCGCAGCTCACCGTTCTGGTGGCTGGTCGCCTGTCGGTTTTTCTCCTCTATCGGGTTTCCGCTCATGAATGTCCACATGGTGGCCTTTGCTGTGGGAGCCGGGATTTCACCGGTCACTGCTGCGGCCGCGCTGGGAAGCGTGAGCCTGGTGAGCCTCGTGGGGCGGCTCACCACCGGCTGGCTCGCTGACCGACTCGGTCGAGCCCCCACCCTTACGCTGACGTACTCGAGCGCGACGCTCGGAATCGGCTGCCTCACCCTCCTCGCCTGGTCAGGCTGGCCGGGCTGGCTCTTCTTGTACGTGCTGTTCTACGGCCTCGCGCAGGGCTCGAGCGGGATCGTCAGCTCGGCGCGCGCGGCGGACATCTTCGCCGGGCCGAGTTTCGGCACCATCTACGGCTGGATGATCCTGGCCATGGGGCCGGGTGAGGCGATTGGGGCCTGGGCCGGAGGGATGATCTACGACCTGACCGGGAGTTACCTCTGGGCGTTCGGCTTCGTGGTGATCGTGCTGGCGCTCGGGGCGTGGTCGCTCTGGCGGGTCCTGCCTCAGCGGGGAGCAGATCCCCCGCGCAGATCCACGTAGAGCTCGATCTCGTGGCCGTCGGGGTCGCGGATGGAGAAGGACGCGCTCTCGCTCCCGTTCATCTCGCCGAAGGGCAGAAGGCCATGGGTCTCCACCCAGCGGCGGGCAGCGGCGAGGTCGTCCCGTGTCGTCCCAACCTGAAAGGCAATGTGGTAAAGACCCGGGGCACCCTTTGGGAGCGGCGGCGCGTCCGTGCGTGCCACCTCGATGGAGAGGTCGTGGTGATG
>CAYFIG010000231.1:0-3778 GCA_964342905.1 uncultured bacterium | reverse complement strand
GGTATCGTTTGAGGTCCACCCTGCCGCGTCGGAGGGGAATTCCCTCGCGCTCGAGCAGGATTCGCTGGGTGACCATCCCGCTCACGTTCGCCCGAAGGCTGATCCCGCCCCGATGGTTGAGGACCCGATGCCAGGGCAGATCGGGCCGGCAACGCTTGAGCGCTGCTCCCACGGCTCGCGCCGCGCGAGGATACCCCAGCAACGCCGCGATCTGACCGTAGGTCGCAACCTTTCCGCGCGGGATCTGGGAGACGAGGCGATGCACCGCCTGGTCAAATTCTCTCACGCCTCATTTGCCGAACTGAAGCTCGTAGAGCCGCGCGTAAAGCCCACCCCGGCGGAGGAGATCGGCGTGGCTCCCTTCCTCCCGCACCTGCCCTTTGTGGAGGACGAGAATCCGGTCCGCCAACCTGATGGTGGAGAGCCGGTGGGCGATGATCACGCTCGTCCGCCCCGCCAGGAGCCGCCCCATGGCCCCCTGGATCAGGGCTTCAGACTCCGGATCCACGCTCGAAGTCGCCTCGTCAAGCACCAGCACGGCGGGATTGTACACGAGAGCGCGGGCGATAGCCAGGAGCTGACGCTGACCCTGGGAGAGGTTAGCGCCGCGCTCCCTCAGCAGTTGGCGGTAGCCGTCGGGGAGGGCCTCGATGAACGCCCCGGCGTTGGCCATCGTCACCGCGCGCTCGATCACTTCGGGTGGCACCACGCCATCAGCCCCGAGCTTGAGGTTGGCCTCGACAGTCCCCGTGAACAGGAAGACATCCTGGGGGATCAACCCGACCGTTCGGCGAAGCGTGGCGAGGTCCCACTCTCTGACATCCACGCCATCCACGAGCACCTGCCCCTGGCTCACGTCGTAGGAGCGGTTCAGGATCCGCGCAATGGTGGTTTTCCCCTCCCCTGTGGCCCCCACCAGCGCCACGCGCTCCCCCTGCGCGACCCTGAAGGAGCAGTCGCTCAGCACCCAGGCTTCTCCCTCATAGGCGAACCACACCTGCCTGAACTCAATGGCACCACGGACCGGCTCCACCTGCGCAGAGCGTGGCGGCGACGCGATGCCGGGGCTGAGATCCAAGAGGCCGAAGATCCGCTCCGAGGAGGCCATGGCCGACTGCATCACCGCGTACTTGGCCCCCAGATCCCGGATCGGAAGGAAAAACCGGTTCGTGTACTCGATGAACGCCACCAGCCCCCCGAAGGTGAGGATGCCGGCCCAGATCTGGCCGCCGCCGTACCAGAGCAGGATGGCCACCGCGGCCGAGCCGATTGCCTCCACGGCGGCGTACAGGGAGGAGTCATACGCCGAGGACCTGAACTGCGCCTGCCGGTGCTCGAGGTTCAGCGTAGTGAAGCGCTCAAGCTCCTGCCGCTCCCGCGTGAAGAGTTGGATCACCGCCATCCCCTGGAGGGACTCCTGAAGGAAGGCGTTGAGCCGGGCGAGCCGGGTGCGCACCAAGCGGTACGCCTGGCGGGCCTTGGCGCGGAAAAACGCGGCGACAGCAAAGAGGAGCGGGACAAGGGAGAACGTCACCAGCGCCAGCTTCCAGTTCATCGCCAGCATCACGACAATCACGCCACTCAGGGTCAGGACGTCGCCGAGAATGGCGACCAGGCCCGAGGTGAAGACTTCGCTCACTGCCTCCACGTCGTTCAGAACCCGGGTCATGAGCCTCCCGATCGGGTTCCGGCTGAAGAAGGCGGCGTCCATCCCTTGCAGGTGGGCAAAGAGCGTCTGGCGGAGATCATGAATGACCCGCTGGCCGGTGAGGTGGGTCAGGTAGCTCTGCCAGGCGCGGAGGCCGTAGAGGAGGATCAGCGTGCCGAGAAAGGCCAGCACCACCCACGTGAGCCCGAGCCAGTCGCCCGGGAGGATGTGGCGATCGATAGCGACTTTGAGCAGGTAGGGCTGGAGCAGCTCGAGACCGGCGATGGGAACGAAGAGGACCGCGGTGAGGAGCACCACGCTCCGGTAGGGCCGGCTCACTGCCCAGAGCCGACGCATCAGCCGGGCGTCGTACGCCTTGCCCAAGATCTCGTCGTCAGTGAAATGACCGTGGCTATGCGCGGGCAAGCTCGTCCTCGATTTGCTGTACCCGCCAGAGGCGGGCGTAAAGGCCACCGTACGCCAGGAGCTTGGCGTGAGTTCCGTGTTCGACGATCCGTCCCTCGTCGAGCACCGCGACCCAGTCTGCCTCCTGAGCGGCACGGAGCCGGTGAGTGATGAGGAGCACGGTTCGCCCGGCGCATACCTCTCTCAGCGCTTTCAGGATCTCCCCCTCCTTGGCAGCGTCCACGCTGGCGAAGACGTCGTCCAGAATCAAGATCCGCGGATTCCGGAGGAGCGCGCGGGCCAGCGCGGCCCGCTGTCGCTGACCGCCCGAAAGGGTGAGGCCCCGCTCGCCGACCACGGTCTCCCAGCCCTCTGGAAAGTCTTCCACTTCGTTGGCGAGGCCGGCCACCTCGCCGGCCCGGCGGATCTCTGCGTCGCTCACGTGCTCCCTGGCCAGGGCCAGGTTCTCCCAGAGGGAGCGGGAAAAGAGGAAAGACTCCTGGGGAACGTACCCCACCGCCATCCTGAGCTCGGCGAGCCGGATTGAGCGAACGTCGCACCCATCCACGAAGACCGTGCCAGGAGGTGGATCGAAGAGGCGGGGGATCAAGAGGCCGAGGGTGGATTTACCGCTCCCAGTGGGCCCCACGATGGCCACACTGCTCCCGGCGGGGATCGTCAGCGTCACCTGCCGAAGGGCAGGAAATCGACCGGAGTAAGCGAAGGTGAGGTTCCTGAATTCCACGGCCAGCCCCGTGGCCTGGGCTCGGGTGCCGCAGACCTCGACGTGGTCCGGAGAGACCGGTGCGAGGTCTCTGATCTCAGGCTCCACGGCCATGATTTCTGCGATCCGCTCCATGGCGCTGAGCCCTCGCCGAAGGATGGTCAGGGTCCAGCCCAGCGCGATCGTGGGCCAGGCCAGATGGGCCAGGTAACCGTTGAAGGCCACGAAGGCGCCGAGACTGATCCGGCCATCCACTACCGCCTTGCCCCCGAGCCAGAGAATAATCAGGGTCCCGACGCCGGAGATCACCCCCACGAGCGGGGAGAAGCCGGCCTGGGTCCGGGCCAGCGCCAGACCCCGACTCAGGAGCTCCTTGTTCAGCCGACCGAACTCGGTCACCTCTCGAGCTTCCATGGTGTAAGCGCGCACCACCTCGGCGCCGGCCAGGTTTTCCTGGACCTTGGCGGAGAGGAGGCCGAGCTGCTCCTGGATGGCTTGAGACTGGAGGTGAATGACGGAGTTGAAGCGCTTGGCCAGAACGATCAGGAGCGGGAACGGGGCCATGGCATAGAGAGCTAGCCAGGGGTCGATCGCGAGCATGGCGATCATGGTTCCGACGAAGGCCAGCGTGGTGCTGATCAGGCTCAACGCGCCGAAGCCGATCAAGTTCCTCACCGCGGTGAGGTCGTTGGAGGCACGCGACATGAGGTCGCCAGTGCGGTGCGCCTGGAAAAACGCAGGGGGAAGTGTTTGGAGGTGACCGTAGAGGTCGTTCCGGAGTTCGAACTCGATCCCCTGCCCTGCCCGGTAGATGGTGAAGCGGGAGCCGAGGCGCACCAGCCCGTGCGCGGCGGCCAGGATGAAGATGGCCGCCACGTACCACGGCAGCTCGCCGGCTCTCTGGCCGGCCTGGAGCGCCTCGATGGCGCTCATCACCATCCACGGGATCGCCAGGGAGAAAACGCTCGCGAGGAGCAGAAAGCTGACGCCGGCCGCATACC
>CAYFIG010000230.1:109-3782 GCA_964342905.1 uncultured bacterium | reverse complement strand
ATCTCAGGGATAAAAGCCTGGCGGATCCGGCGTCCCAGCTCGGTCCGCACCGGAATGTTCTGCAGATTTGGCTCGGATGACGAGAGTCTTCCTGTGGCGGTCACGAGCTGGTTAAACGAGGTGTGGATCCGGCCGGTGGCAGGATCGATCAGCCCGGGAAGGACATCAGCATACGTGGACTTGAGCTTGGCCAGGATCCGGTGCTCCAGGATCTTGGCCGGGAGCGGGTGGCCAAGGGCCAGTTGCTCGAGCACGTCAGCGTCGGTGGAGTAGCCGGTCTTGGTGCGCTTGAGCGGCGGAAGCTTGAGCTTCTCGAAGAGCACCTGGGCGAGTTGCTTGGGGGAGTTGATATTAAACGCTTCTCCCGCCAGCGTGTGAATCTCCCGCGTGAGATTGTCGAGGTGCCGTTCCAGCTCCTTGGCGAAGCTCTCGAGCCGCTCGGGATCCACCCGGATCCCGTCCAGCTCCATCCGGGCCAGGACCGGAATAAGCGGCCGCTCGACGTTCTCGTAGAGCGCGCGGAGACCATGCGCATCAAGCAGAGGAGCCGCGCGCTCCCAGTAGCGCCAGACCCAGCGCGCCCGCTCCCCTGCCCGCGCCGCGACCTCTTCGGTGCCTGCCCCGGAGGAGGGGGCCGGCGCCGGCCCCTCGCCAAAGCTCTCCAGGCAGAGCGCCTCAAGCTCGTAGCTGGCTCGCGCGGGATTGAGGAGATAGGCGGCGACCGCCGAATCCTCGAAGCGGGGCAGCCCGGGTCGGTGCCGGAGCATCCACTGGAGCAGAAGCTTCACGTCATGACCGATGAGTGGGCCTCCACCGAGTTCCGGTGGCGCATCGCTGATCGGGAGGAACGCGGGGCCGACTCCAGGATGAAAGAGACCCAAGCCGTGGACCCGAGGCTCAGGCGCGCGTCCCTCTCCGATCCACTCAAGCGCCAGCGGGGCCTCCACGGGAACCCGGGCAAGGTAGGAGGCCAGGGCTTCGGGGGCATCGAGGATCAGCACCGGCTCAGCCGTCACCCGGACCTCGGACCCCGGGAGTTGGCGAAGCAGGCTCGAGAACTCCAGCTCTGTCCAGATGGCGCGAAGCCGGGCCCAGTCGGGCTCCTCGCACCTGAACGCCTCGAGCCGGAAATCAAGCGGGACCCGCTGGCTGATCGTGGCCAGCTCACGGGAGAGGAGCGCTTGCTTCCGGTTGGTGGCGAGAGCTTCTCGGAGCTTAGTGCCGCCAACCAGGGGGAGGTTCTCGTAGATCCGCTCCAGGCTCCCGAACTGGCTCAGGAGCTTCCGCGCTGTGGTCTCGCCGACCCCTGGCACGCCCGGGATGTTGTCGATCTGGTCTCCCATCAGGGCCAGGAGGTCGGGGATCTGGTTCGGCGCCACGCCCCAGCGTTCCTGCACCTTGGCCGCGTCGTAGACGACGCGCTCGCCAGTGCGGCCGATCACCGAGAAGACGCAAACCTTGGGGCCCACGAGCTGGAGGGCGTCCTTGTCTCCCGTGACCAGGACCAGCTCGACCGGGAACTCCCGCGCCTTCGCTACCACAGTTCCCAGGATGTCATCGGCCTCATAGCCCGGTGCTTCCAGGAATGGGATCTTGAAGCCTGCGATCACCGCCTTCACGTGCGGGATCTGAGCGGCGAGGTCGGACGGCATCCCGGGGCGGGTCTCCTTGTAAGCCTTAAACGCCACGTGCCTGAAGGTCGGGCCGGGCGCGTCCCAGGCGACCGCCAGGTAGTCCGGCTGCTCCTCGCGGAGGAGCTTCCAGAGCATACTGCTCATGCCGAGGACCGCGTGAGTGGGGACGCCCCGGGAGGTGGAGAGATAGCCGAGGCCGTGGTACGCCCGGTAGAGGTGGGACGGACCATCGATCAGAAAAAAACGTGGCATTGACGAGGGAGGATGGAGCGGACGCAGCCGACGACGCCGTCTCGGCGGATCAGGCCCTAGATCGCGTCCTCCCCGCGCTCGCCGGTGCGGATTCGAAGGGACTCTTCCACGGGAAGCACAAAGACCTTGCCGTCGCCGATGGAACCCGTCTTGGCTGCGGCCACCACCGTGGAGACCACCTTCTCCACCATGGCGTCGGGGACCACGACCTCGACCTTCACCTTTGGGAGGAAGTCCACGGTGTACTCCGAGCCCCGGTAGAGCTCCGTGTGCCCCTTCTGCCGGCCGAATCCCCGGACCTCGCTGACGGTCATCCCGACGATCCCGATCTGGGTGAGGGCTTCCTTCACGTCGTCGAGCTTGAACGGCTTGATGATGGCCTCAACTTTCTTCATTCGCCCCTCCGATTTTTCTTCTTCAGCGCTTTCCGATAGAGCGTCACGTACTCCCTCGCCGAGGCCTCCCAGGAAAAGTCCTCCGCCATCCCGTTCCGGGCGAGCTGGCGCCACCGCTCAGGCTCACGGTACACGGCCACCGCCCGGCGCACTGCACCCGTCAACGCGGGAGCGCTGAAAGCCTCGAACCCGAAGCCGGTCCCAGTGCCCGCAATCGGATCGAACTCTTTCACCGTGTCAGCGAGCCCGCCGGTCCAGCGCACCACGGGCACCGTCCCGTAGCGAAGACTGATGAGCTGGCCGAGGCCGCACGGCTCGTAACGGGAAGGCATTAAGAAGCAATCGGCCCCAGCGTAAATCCGCCGGGCCAGGCCCGCATCGTAGCCGAGACGCACCGCCACTTGCCCTTGGTGGCGTTCCGCGGCTTCGGCGAAGGCCTGCTCGAGGTGGGGATCACCCGAGCCCAAGAGGACGAGCTGGCAGCCCAGCGCCAGGAGCTCGGGGAGCGCGGCCAGCACGAGGTCGATGCCTTTCTGCTCGGCCAGACGCGTCACCATCCCGATCAGTGGGCCCGGCTCGTCCCAAAGCCCCAGCTCCTCGCGGAGGCTCGCCTTCGAGATGCGTTTGCCTTCCAAATCCTCGGCCGTGTAGCGCTTGGGGATCTCGGGATCCGTCGCGGGGTTCCAGACTTCGTAGTCGATCCCGTTGACGACGCCGTAGAGGTCCTCGCTCCGCTCCTGGAGGACTCCCTCGAGGCCCGAGCCCGCCTCTGGGGTCTGGATCTCGCGGGCGTAGGCGCGGCTGACCGTGTTCAGCAGGTCGGCAAAGACCAGCCCGCCCTTGAGGAAATTAATTTTGCCGTAGAACTCAATCCCGGCCGGGGTGAAGAAGTCCCAGCCGAAGCCCGTCATGGGCATGTCGTAGTGCCAGAACACCCCCTGGTAGGCCAGGTTATGAACGGTGAAAAGCGTGGCGATCTCGGCGCAGACGGGGTCGTCCCGGTAGAGGGTTTCCAGATACACGGGGATAAGCCCGGTCTGCCAGTCGTTGACGTGGATCACGTGGGGCTGCCAGCCCAGGCCCCGCACCGCCTCCACCGTTGCCCGGCAGAAGAAGATAAAGCGCTCGCAGTTGTCCCAGTAGTCGCCGTCCGGCGTTGTGTAGAGGCTGTCGCGGTCGTAGTAGTGGTCGTTGGCGAGGAAATAGACGGGCACATGGGAGCCCATCCGTCCCTCTAGCAGCGCCCCTTCGGAGCGGCGGGCCGCGATGGGGACCCGGAGCTGGGGGATGGCGGTCGTGAGCGATCCGGCGTGCCGTTCCACACCCCGGTACTTGGGCATCAGCAGTCGCACGTCGTGTCCCAGGCCCGCCAGGGCCTTCGGCAGGGCGCCC
>CAYFIG010000230.1:0-99 GCA_964342905.1 uncultured bacterium | reverse complement strand
TAGCGAAGGGCTCCACCTCTGAAGAGACGAAAAGAATGCGCAAACGTTGTGGCACGGTGACCTCCGGGAGGGATTAACACTGCCATTATCCCTGCCGCC
>CAYFIG010000229.1:0-3795 GCA_964342905.1 uncultured bacterium | reverse complement strand
TCGCGGTCAAGGTGGTGAGCCGCAGGGGGACCGAGCGCATCGCCCGCTTCGCCTGTGAGCTGGCCCGGAAGCGCAAGGCCAAGGGGCATCCGGGCAAGGTGACCTGCGTCACCAAATCCAACGTCCTCCGCCGCTCCGATGGCTTTTTCCAGCAGATCGTTGAAGAGATTATTAAAGGATATCCCGACCTCGCCTACGAGCACTTCTACGTGGATGATGCGGCTCGCCGCCTGGTGCGCTTCCCCCAGAGCATGGACGTGGTGCTCACCATGAATCTCTACGGCGACATCCTCTCGGACGTGGCCGCGGAGGGGGCAGGCGGCCTCGGCATTGCGCCCTCCGGGTGCCTCGGCGACCGCTGGGCGTACTTTGAATCGGTGCACGGCTCGGCCCCCGACATCGCGGGGAAGGGGATCGCGAATCCTTCCGCCGCGCTTCTCTCCGCGGCCATGATGCTGGAGCACATGGGGCTCGCCGCCGAAGCTGAACGCCTTGAGCAGGCTGTCGCCCGGGTGTATCGCGACGGCAAAGCCCTCACACCCGACCAGGGCGGGAAGGCCACGACCAGGGAATTCGCTCAGGCGGTCCTGGCCGCGCTCAGGAACGGCTGACACAGAATCTCCGTCGCGCAGCCCTTTGCACGGCCCATCAGCTCCGCTCCGCGCCTCGCGTTGACACCCCTTGGGGCGCGTGCTATAACGCTCGCAGATTTTTCTTCTCCCTCTTGATAGCTATGTCTAACAAGCCAGGTGTTTCTGTGACTCTCCGGACGCAACGCTGCTGCGTGGGCGGCCTCCTTTTCTTCCTCGTCGCGCTGGGTGCAGGAGCGGTCGTAGCCGAGGCGCAGCAGGCCAAGGTCTATCGTGTAGGGGTCATCCTCCAGGGAGGCCCCTACTATGCGGCGATCGACGGGTTAAGGGAAGGACTCCGGGAGTTGGGGTCTGAAGAAGGGAAAGCCTTCATCCTGGATATCCGGGATGCAAAGGGGGATCTCAGGGCAGTCGAAGAGGCAGCCAGGGGTCTTGTCCAAGAAAAGGCGGACCTGATATACGCGCTCGCCGGTTCCGTGCCCAACGCGGCGAAACGGGCGACGGCGGACATACCCATCGTGTTCTCCGTCGGGAGCGACCCGGTCACCCTCGGGCTTGTGCAGAGCTTTCCGAAACCCGGGGGGAGGTTTACAGGTGTCCACTTCCTCTTGACGGACCTCACGGCAAAGCGACTGGAGATCCTGAAGGAGCTCCTCCCAATGGCCAGTCGGGTGGTGACATTTTACGATCCGGGCAACCGCGGCGCCCAAGAGGCCGCCAGATTGGGAAGGGAGGCAGCGCGGCAGCTCGGGATCCAATTCGTCGAACGGCACGTCGCTTCCGTCGACGAACTTCGGCGGGCTCTCCAGGCGCTCAAGGCGGGGGAAGTGGACGCGTATTTCTTCACCTCGGACGCGATGGTGGCCAGCCAGGCCGAGCTGATCATCGACACGGCGAAGGCCAAGAAGTTGCCGACCGTGTTTCACGAGCAAAGTCTCGTCGCCCGCGGAGGCCTCGCCAGCTACGGTCTCAGTTTCCATGAGATCGGCCGGATGTCCGCAAGGTACGTGCACCGGATCCTTGCCGGCACTCACCCCCGGAACCTGCCGGTTGAGACAGTCCATAGGCTCGAGCTGGCGATCAACCTCCGCACGGCGCGCGAGCTCGGCCTAGCCGTTCCGCGGGAGATGCTGATGCGGGCGGATAAGGTGATTCAATGAGGGGGGCCCTGCGATGGAAGAGATGAGCGTCGGCGTTTCCGTCTCCACCGGTGTATCAGGAGGGCGCTCGGCCCACGACGCCGCGCCCGGAGACCTGCGTGAGTGGATCGCCCGCGTGGAAGCCATCGGCCAGCTCCAGCGGGTCACCGAGGAGGTTGACCACAACGAGGAGATGGGAGCCATCACCTACATGGCCCACCAGGAGATCGGTGCGCCGGCGCTCCTCTTCGAGAAAGTCCGGGGCTGCCCGCCGGGCTTTCAGGCGCTCTGGAACCTGCTCGGCTCCAGCGTGGACCGCTTCGCGATTTCTGTGGGGGAGCCCACTGGGCTCACCGTGATGGACCTAATCCAGCGGTGCAAGACGAAGTTCGGCCGGGCGATTCCGCCGGTGATGGTGGATGGCCAGGAGGCGCCGGTCAACGCCCATCGCTTGGTCGGCGACGAGGTGGACGTGACCATTTTTCCCGCGGCGCGCCACTGGGCCGGCGACGGCGGCCGCTACATCGGGACCGCTGACGCGATCCTCACCCGGGACCCCGATGGCGGCTGGCTCAACGTCGGCTGCTACCGCCAGATGGTCCACGACCGGAACCACGTGGGCCTCTACCTCTCCCCGGGCAAGGACGCGCGGCTCCACATCGAGCGCTACTGGAGCCGGAACGAGCCGTGCGAGATGGTGGCCGTGTGGGGCGTGGACCCGGCCATGTTCATCGCTGCCTCCCAGACCTTCCCCAAGACCGTGTCGGAGCTAGACTTCATCGGCGGGATCATCGGCCAGCCTGTGGAGCTGGCGAAGGGTCAGGCCGGAAGCCTCCCCTACCCCGCGCGCGCCGAGATCGTCATGGAGGGAATCATCTACCCCAACGCCATGAAGCTGGAAGGGCCCTTTGGCGAGTTCACCGGCTACTACGGCCGGCCTGAGGATCTGGCCTTCCTCGTCGAGGTGAAGGCCGTCCACTACCGGGATCACCCGATCCTCACCCACGCGCTCATGGCCGATTACCCCGCCAACGAGTGCAGCCTGCTCTACTCCATCGCCCGCTCGGCCCGGATCTGGAACGACCTGGACAAGCTCGGCGTTCCCGGAATCAAGGGGGTGTACTGCCACCCCGCCGCTGCAGGGGGCTTTGCCATGACGGTGGTTTCCCTCGAGCAGCGCTATGCCGGCCACGCGCCTCAGGCGCTCGCTCTCGCCGCGCAGGTTCCGGGCGGCGCCTACTTCGCCAAGTGGATCATCGCGGTGGATGAGGATGTGGATCCCTCGAACATCAATCAGGTCCTTTGGGCGATGGCCACTCGCTGTAACCCTGTCGAGGACATCGACATTCTCCGCCAGACCTGGTCCACCCCGCTTGACCCCGCGCAGAACCCGCCGGAAGAGCGGCCTTACAGCTCCAAGGCCCTGATCAACGCCTGCATGGAGCACCGCTACATCAAGCAGTTCTCCAAGCGAACCAAGATCCGCCGGTCGGTGTACGAGGGCGTCGCCGCCAAGTGGCAGCGGCTCGGCTTCAAGGGAACTCCGCCCAAGCTCTGGGCTCTGGAGGACTAACGATGCGTGGACGATGGCTCATGCTCGGTTTTCTGCTGGTCGCTGTCGCTCTGCTCGCGCTCGGCCCCGCCGCGGCGCAGACTCCGAAATCAGTCACCCTCGGGACCAACCCGCCGGGCACGATCTTCTACACGGTGGCCAGCGGCCTCGCCAAAGTCGTGAGCGGAGCGGCTCCGTTTCAGATGACGCTCCAGCCCTACGCGGGGACAAGCACGTTCCTCCCGCTCCTCAACAGCGGCGAGATGGAGTTCGGCGTGGTCAACGCCGTGGACATGGGACTGACGTACCGTGGGTCTAATTTCAAAGTTGGGGGTCGAAACCCCTTCCCCCACGCTCCCAACGTAAGACTCGTGATGCGCGGCGCTCCGCTCCTGGTCGGCCTGTTGGTCCGCAAGGACTCCCCGATCAAGAATGTGTACGACGTGAAGGGCAAGCGCATGACCGGTGAGTACCCCGCCCACCTGGCGGTTTGGTACAACATGTTCGGCCACCT
>CAYFIG010000228.1:0-3809 GCA_964342905.1 uncultured bacterium | reverse complement strand
TCATGATGGACTTCGTTTTTCGCCAGCCGCCCAGGGACGACGACACCACCCACCACTTGAGACTCCTCCTCGGCCAGCCCGCGCCAGCCGCGATTGCCGAGGAGTTCAAGAAGCGGTTCGGCCTCTCGCGCATTCTGGAGTACTACGGGATGACCGAGATCGGCATCGTTACCATGATGCCGTACGATGAGTTCCGTGCGGGCGCCTGCGGCAAGGCCGTGAGCGAGTGGTTCGACTTGAGAATCGCCGATCTGGAGACCGACGAGGAACTGCCGTCCGGGCAGGTGGGAGAGCTCCTGGTCCGTCCCAAGGCGCCGTGGGCGTTCAACCAGGGTTACTGGGGAATGCCGGAGAAGAGTCTCGAGGCGCTGCGGAACATCTGGTACCACACCGGCGATGGGCTCAAGCGCGACGAGGACGGATATTACTATTTCGTCGATCGGATGCGGGACGTGATCCGGCGCCGGGCCGTAAACATCTCCTCCTTCGACGTCGAGACTGTGATCGGCGAGCACCCGGCGGTACTGGAGTGCGCGGCAGTCGCGGTGCCGACCGAGTTCGCCGGCGGCGAGGATGAGATCAAGGTCTGCCTGATCCTCCATGAGGGCGCGGGCCTCGTCCCCGAAGAGTTCCTGGCCTGGTGCGAGGAACGACTTCCGTACTTTGCGGTGCCGCGCTACATTGAGGTGATCCCGGAGCTGCCGAAGACGCCGAGCAACAAAGTCCAGAAGTACCTGCTGCGCCAGGCGGGGATTACCGCGTCGACGTGGGATCGGGTCAAGGCTGGCTTGGAGCTCAAGGAAGAGGTCAGGAAAGCCGAGGAGAAGCGCCAGCGGAGAAGGGAGGCACGGGATGGCGTCTAAGTATCTTGTCGTCGAGCCCAGGGGCAAGGTGGCGCTCGTCACCATCAACCACCCGCCGCGGAACTTCCTCCGCACGGGGATGATGTACGAGCTGAACAATCTCCTCGACGCCTTCGAGCGCGACGGGATTCGCGCGGTGGTGATCACTGGCGGGGTGAAGGATTACTTTATCGCCCACGCGGATCTCCAGCTCGTGCGGGATGCCGAGCCCTCCCATCCGAAAGCGTACCAGTCGCTCCGCTTTTGGCACCACACGCTCACCCGTCTCCAGACCTGCTCGCAGGTCGTGATCGCCGCCATCAACGGCCAGGCGCTGGGCGGGGGGTGCGAGTTCGCGCTGGCCTGCGACTTCCGCTTCATGGCTCGCGGGCCGAAGAAGATCGGGCTGATCGAGGTGCAGCTCGGGATCATCCCGGGCGCCGGCGGCACGCAGCGGATGGCGCGGCTCCTGGGGCGGGGCAGGGCGCTGGAGCTGATCCTGGAAGGAAAGACGCTCACGGCGGACGAGGCCGAGCGCGTCGGGCTGGTCCATCGGGCCGTGGATCCCGACCGGCTCCTCCCCGAGAGCCTGGCCTACGCCGAGAAGCTTGCCAAGTGGTCGCCCGTGGCGGTGCGGAACATCAAGCGGGCGATCTACGAGGGGCTGGAGATGCCGCTGGCCCAGGGGCTCGAGCTGGAGACGGCCTGCTTCTACGAGACCATGACCACCGACGTCGCGAAGCAGACGCTGGAGGCCGGCATTCGCGCCTACGCCGAAGGGCGCGAGCCGGTCTTCGAGTGACCCAACCCGGGCTTCTGATGTCCGGCCTCGGCTTTCGGATCGATCTCTTGCAATGATCACCTTCGTCAAAGGGCATGGCCTCGGCAACGACTATCTGGTGCTGAACAGGAAGGACCTGGACTTCCTGCTGAACCCCGTGGCGGTCCAGCGCCTCTGCCACCGAAACTGGGGGATCGGGTCTGACGGCATCCTGCTGTTGGTGAACTCCTCGAACGCTGACTTCGGTCTCAGGATCTTTAACCCTGACGGCAGCGAGGCCGAGAAGTCAGGCAACGGCCTCAGAATCTTCGCTAAATACCTCTACGAGCACGGCCACGCGAAGCGTCCCGTGTTCAGCGTGGAGACCAAGGGAGGGGTGGTGGAGTGCCAGTGCCACGTTGCGGGTGGACGGGTCGCATCCGTCACCGTGGAGATGGGGCAGGTGACGTTTCGCGCTCAGGAAATTCCCATGAGTGGTCCAGACCGTGAGGTCGTGGGGATCCCGCTCAAGGTGAACGACCATGCCCTCAAGGTCACAGCGCTCTCGGTGGGGAACCCCCACTGTGTGATCTTCACAGATCGGTTGGATGAGGCCGAAGTCAGGTGCCTCGGTCCCCTGATCGAGCACCACCCGGTCTTCCCGAACCGGACCAACGTGCAGTTCGCCAAGGTGGAGGGGCGAGACCGCGTGGCGATCCTGATCTGGGAACGTGGGGCTGGCTTCACGCTTGCCTCGGGTTCGTCTTCCTGCGCCGCCGCCGCGGCGGCGGTTAAGAATGATTTCTGCGATCAAGGGCGGGTGACGGTCGAGATGCCGGGAGGCGAGTTGATTATCGAGGTGCGCGCCGACTGGTCCCTCCGCTTGCAGGGGCCGGTGGAGGAAGTTTGTGCGGGAATACTCTCGCCCGATCTCGTTGCCGCCTTGAAGGCGGGAACCCCGATCCCCTGAGCTTCGCCCGTGCGGCGTCGCGTCCTGCTCATCTTCGTTGGCTTGCTCCTGGCGTGGAGCGATGTCGCGCCGGGCCAAGAGCCGCTCCGGTGCGGAGCGCTGATCACTCAGGACGTCATCCTCACCCGAGATCTGACCTGCGCTCGGGACGCGCTCACGGTCGCGCGCGACGGTGTCACGCTCGATCTCGGGGGCAGGACGCTCAGAGGCCCGGGTCACGGGGCGTGGACCTGGCCCGAGCCCCAGCTCTCCAGTGTCGGGATTCGGGTCACGGCGAGGAACGTGATCATCAAGAATGGCCGGGTCGACAATTTCGGGACCGCTATCTTCCTGGACCGGGCCCAAGGCGCGCGTCTCGATGCGGTCCAAGCTGACCAGAGCTTCTACGGGATCTATCTCCGCGAGGCTCACGGGACCATGGTGACGAGGTCCACGGTCAGGGAGAATGTCTACGGCCTCCACATCGCGCAGTCCCACAACAATCTGGTCGAGGAGAACACGCTCAGCCGCTCCTACTACCGGAGCCCCGGCGGCTACGGGGTCTTCATGGTGCAGTCCACCCGGAACGTGATCCGGCGGAACCAGATCGTGGGGAACGCCAACCAGGGGCTCTGGCTCGTGGACTGCCGGGACAACCGGGTCTACCACAACACGATTGCCGGCAACTCCCCCAACGCCCTCGACGACACCGGGACCGGCCTCTGGTATTCGCCGGAGCTGAAGCAGGGAAACTTCTGGGACGACTATCGCGGGCAGGACGCCAACGGAGACGGAATCGGCGACACCCTCTACCGCCTCAGTGGAAGCGGGGAAGACCCTTATCCTTTGATGCGCCGGGACGGCTGGCGAAAATAGCTACTTCGGAATGGTCAACCGTAGAGCTTCCGCGTCTGCACCTTCCTGTGATACGCGAAGAGAGTCCGCTCGACGGTTCTGGCTGAGACCCGCTGTTTTTTGGCGTAATGCCGCAGCTCACACAGGTAGTGATACCAATCGTTGAAGGTAAATCCCCGCCCCAGCGGGTGCTTTCGGACCGAACCAATCGCAAACAGGAGCTGCCAGACTCGAATATCTATGACCCCATACCGTTGGGGATCGATCAGTGTGAGAATGGCTGACGCCATCGGGACGCTGACCCCACGCAGGCTGGTGAGCAGTTCCATTCGTTTCCGCTCGCTGTGAGAGGCCAGCACGGCGCGCGACACACGACGAATTGTGGCGGCCGAATTTCGTCTGT
>CAYFIG010000227.1:0-3888 GCA_964342905.1 uncultured bacterium | reverse complement strand
TGCCCCTTGACGTGCTGCAGCGCCGCGATCTCCTGGGCCGTGTAGGCAGTCGGATGGGAGTGAACCGAATAAGAGACTTTGTTGACCTCGAGAAACTCTCTGAGCTTGGTGAGGATCGGCACGGGACATACCTCCTGCATCTGCCCCCGCCGAGAATGCAAAAGCGCGCTTCTACAAGTGAGGTCGTCTTTGCGCGCTAATTTAGGGGCTACCGCTTGGCGCCATTGGCTTCACGGCAACCTTCCTAAGGCGGAGCAGCAACGATCTTAAGCGCCGGGACCGTAGTCCTGATCCGGCTTCGGTCAGTCAGCGAGCCGCCGCACCAGTCGCCATCGGCGCGCTACGAACGATGGACGGAGAACCGGGCCCGACGACGCTACGCCCCAGCCCCCTCGTATCCCACCAGGATGTGGTCCCTCACATCCTGCCCTTCATCGTTCTTGAAACAGTACGGGATCCGCAGCGCCTTGCCGATGCGGTAAGACCCGTTTTTGAAATACCACAAGACAACATAGTAGTCCTGTTCGGTCTCGTCCAGCATCGGGTCCATCGGCGTCGGATGAGGATCGTTGGGGTTCTTCTTCTTGGTATATGGGTTCGCTTTGATGATGTACTCGCCGAGTTGTTGTGGAGTGGCCATGACCGTTGTCTCCCCTCATTCGTCGCGGCATTGGCGACCTAGGTGGTCGAGTGAGCGTCTAACAAGCATCCAGGCCGGTGGCCAAGATACCTGATCAGGCTGAGCGATAGAGGGCCTCCTTTCTGTTAGAGACGAGACCTATTCACCACCGGCCGATCAACCGGCGGGAAGCTCTAGCCCGACTCGCGGGCGGCAAGCGGTATTGTAACCACAAAGCAGCCGACAAGCCACCGGCGCGCTGGCGTCAAGCTGACGGGTCGGTCTCAAGGGTGGCGAGGGCGGCTCTCACGCGGGTCGGCTCATCGAGAGTTCCCAGGGCGTCGAAGATGGCGCGGGCGCGCTCGAGGAGTTGTCGCGCCTCGGTAGCATTACCCGCAGCCCGGTGGAGGTTGGCCCGGGTTACGAGCGTCTTGGCGAACTCGTTTCTGGCTCCCACCTCTTCGAGAATCTGTACCGCCACTTCCACATAGCTCGTCGCAGCCGCGGGGTCCTCTGAGGTGAGGCACTCGCCCAGGAGACGGTTGGCTATGCCATCATAGTAGCGGTATCCGATTTCCCGGCTGACCGCCAAGACCTCTTCGAGCGTGCGCCGAGCCTGGAGCCGCTGTCCCTGGCGAAGGTAGCCTTCGGCCAGCCACAAGCTGAAGAGCGACCAGGTGTAGCGAAAGCGCGAGCGATCGAACCACGCGACGGCTTCAGCCAGCTCTCTCGTCCCATCTGCGGCCGCGCCCGCCTTGACCAACCCGTACCCGTGCACTCCATTGATCATGGCGGCATCGAACGGGATAGGAGACAGGGCAAGCGCCTCCTCGCAGCATCGGAGGCCGGCTTCCACGTCGCCCCGCTGGATATGCGTCGAGCCCGTCCGCCACCAGCCGACCACCTTCAGCCGAAGGTCGTTAACCGCCTGCCCGTGCTCCAGTGCACGGCGGCAGTATGTCAGACTCCGTTCCCACTCCCCGAGGGCGTAGGCAGCCGCGCCGAGGATCCACAGCGTCCGGCAGGCCCACCAGATATTCCCACGTGCCTCGAAAACCGCAAGGGCATGTTCTCCCGCTGCCACTGCGCTTTGGAAATTGCCCGCTACAGTGTAGACCTGGGCCAGGCAGGACTCGGCGAACGCCCGGATCTCGTCCAATCCGCCAGCGTCGGCGATCGACACAGCCTCCCGGCAATACCCAATGGCCACCTGTGGTCGGGCACCGGTGAGGCTGTGGAGGAACCCGGCCCAGTAGTACCAGGCTGCGCGCCGCCGGGGATCGGCCACAGCCTCCACCAGGTCGCGGATTCCCTCCAGGGCCTTGATGTGCTCGGCGTGCTGGCCCAGCGCGAACTTTACCTCGGCTTGCTTCACGACGGCGTCAATGCGGCGCAGTCGGTTCGCCTCTGTGTCCGGCATCGCCTCGAGGCCCTTGAGCGCGGCCTCGAAGAGTGCGAGAGCCTCGGCGTTGGCCCAGCGGCGTTGCGCCTTCTCGGCGGCCAGAATGGCATAATCGACGGCCTTCTCGTCTTGTCCGCTCCGCCCGAAGTGGTGGGCCAGGAGCTCTACCACCTCGTCGGTGCGGCCGGCGTAGAGATCTTCGAGCCGGGCGCCTACCGCGGCATGGTACAGACGTCGCTGGGACTCTGACAGGCTGGCGTAGGCCACTTCCTGCGTCAGAGGATGCTTGAACGTATAGACCGGCTCTTCGCCCCCGGCCTGCTCGTAAAGAAACTCCAGCCGCGCGAGCTCCCGGAGAGGCGGCTCCAGGTTTCCGGGTCCCTCCCAGATTGCAGCCAGAAGGCGTACCGGAACCTCCCGGCCGAGAACCGATGCGATCTGCAGGAGCCGCTTGGGCTCGTCGGGGAGCCGGTCTATCCGGGCAAAGAGCACCTCCTGGATCGTGTCCGGCACCGCCAGCGTCGGAGAAAGGCCTCCCTGCTCCCGTATGGCCCGGGCGAGCTCCTCGAGGAAGAACGGGTTACCCTCAGCCTTGGCGAGGATCAGCTCTGCGAGCGGGCCAGTCGCGTGGTCCTGACCGAGAACTGAGCGCACAAGGCTCAGACTGTCCTCTGGCGCCAGGGGCAGAAGGGCGACCTGGCTCGCATAAGACTTCTCCATCCATGGCGGCCGGTACCCGGAACGGTATGTCAAGAGGAGCAGGATGCGCGCACCGGAGACGATCTCCGCGAGCGAGGCGAAGTACTCTTCTGAGGTCTTGTCGATCCACTGCAGATCCTCAACGAGGATGATGACCGGATTCTGCCGGCTGCGTCTGAGGTTCATCTGCCGGAGGGCCTCAAAAATCCGAGCTTTCATGACTTCAGGGCTTAGCAGGGCCAGTCGGTCTGTGCCGTCCTTGAGTCCTAACAGGTGAAGGAGATATGGAGCCCACTCGGCTCGCTCCATCCCGACTTCTTCCAGACCGACCTGGACCTTTTCTGCCATGACTTCGGGGGTGTCCGCTTCGGTGATCCCGCAGCTCGCCTTGAGGATGTCGAGCCCCGGGAGATACGGGATGGCGCTGCCGTATGAGAGGCAATGGCCTTCGAGATAAGCGACCCGCTGCCCTTCCAGGCTCTGGCGAAACTCGAAGAGCAATCGCGACTTCCCGATCCCGGGCTCGCCCACGATCCCGACCACCTGGCCGTGCCCCCTGATGGCAGAGGCCAACCGGCTCCGCAGGAGCTCAAGCTCGTCACGCCGCCCCACGAACCTTGTCACCCGCCCGCGGAGCCCGAAGCCCGTCCGTTCTCGGCCCACCAACCGGTAGGCCTCCCCAGCCGGCAGAAGCTCGAAGCGCCGCTCCAGGAACGGCGCGGCCCCGGGGCTAACCAGGACGGTATCCAGCTCGGCGCCTGCTATGAGCCCTTCTAGGACCGTCCACGCCTCCCGCTTGGCGTCCAGGTCGATCTCAACCCTCCCGCCGACTCGTCCCACCAGAACCTGGCCGGTGTGGATCCCTACTTTGACCGCTAACTGCTCGGGGTCCCCACGCCGGGCCCGCTCCGCAGCCTTCTGGATCGCCATCGCCGCAAGCCCCGCCCATCGCGGGGCATCCTCCACTGGCTCGAGCCCGAACGCCGCCACGACCGCCGTCGGGCTCAGCTCCTCAACCCGGCCGCCGAAGCTCTGCACCTTCTCCACAAGGACCTCGAGCGTGCGGCTGGTGTCGGGCGGCAAGTCTGCTCCTGGGGGCGTGACTAAGGCCGTTCGCAGGAGCGTGAGGCGCCGCCGCTCCCACCGGATGCTGACGGGCGCGGGCGCC
>CAYFIG010000226.1:1371-3896 GCA_964342905.1 uncultured bacterium | reverse complement strand
GTAGATGGGATGAAGCGGCTGGCCTCTCGCTACGTGGTGGCATACGCTGCCCCACAAGAGGTCACACGCGGTCAACGCCGCAGAGAGGAGAGGCCAGCCATGGACCATATTGGCATGGACGTCCACAAGAAGGAAAGCCAGATCTGCATCCTCACCGAGGAGGGCGAGCTGATCGAACGCCGGGTGCGCACCGAGCCCCAGCGCTTCGCGGCGGTGCTCGGCGATCGGCCGCGGGCGCGAATCCTGATCGAGGCCTCGACCGACAGCGAATGGGTGGCCCGCTGCCTGGAGGGGTTGGGCCACGAGGTCATCGTCGCCGACCCCAACTTCGCCCCCATGTACGCCACCCGCACCCGGAAGGTGAAGACCGACCGCCGGGACGCCCGCGCCCTCGCCGAGGCCTGCCTGCTCGGCGCCTACCGCCCGGCGCATCGGCTCTCCGACGCCCAGCGTCATGTGCGCGGCCGCCTGCTCGTGCGTGATGCGGTGGTCCGGACCCGGACGCGCTCTATCTCCCTCATCCGCGCCCTCCTCCGCCAGCAGGGCTACCGCGTCCCCTCCGGCAGCGCCGAGGCGTTCGAGCGTCGAGTCTCCGCGATGATGCTGCCGGGCCGCCTGCTCTCCACCATCGCGCCCCTGCTCGCCATCATGCGTCCCCTCAACGCCCAGCTCGCCTACTCCGACGCGGTAATCGAGCAGGTCACCGCCGCCGACGAGCGGGTCCAGCGCCTGCGCACCGTCCCCTCGATCGGTCCCGTCACGGCGGCCGCCTTCGTCGCCACGATCGATGACGTTCGCCGCTTCCGGCGCGCGCACCAAGTCGAGGCGTATCTCGGCTTGGTGCCCCGCGAGCTCAGCTCGGGCGAAACCCAGCGCCGCGGCCACATCACCAAGGCCGGCCATGCGCGTACGCGGTGGCTCCTGATTCAAGCCGCCGTCTCCATCCTCCGACGCCGGCCCCCTCAGGCCGAGGCCCTCCGGACGTGGGCCCTCCACATCGCCGCGCGCCGTGGCAAACACGTTGCCGTTGTCGCCCTCGCCCGCCGCCTGGCTGGCATCCTCTACGCGCTGCTCCGAGATGGGAGTGTCTTCGACCCGCGCCGATCCCCACGGCCCGAAGCGGCGGCCACGGTCGCCGCGTGAACAACTGGACGCGACGGTGAGTGCACTGGTCTCGCGCAGGTTCGACGGGTGGGTGAGCGCGAATGTTGCCTTGGCCGCTGTTCCAGGGCCGCCGCGTAGATGGCGCCCCCACCTTCGAATCCCCTCCTGCGCCGGCGAGCCACACTTCTCGCCACTCATGAGCGCGAATAGAAGGATGACGACACCTCGCGAGACCCAGGCCGAGCCCTCAGCCAACAGACCATGGACACGAGGCAGAGAGAACGGAGAGAAGGACACACCCGCGACTTGACACGGCCAGCCGCTTCATAGAAGGCAACATAAAAGGCCCTTCTCGGTCCTTCGCTCCCACGGGACGTAGCGGATAAACCCCCAGGTACGGCAGTATACGAAGGAGCATGCGGGGAACATACGGGGCCAATGAGGTGGGTGTCAAGGGGAAAGCTGAAGCTGAGGAAGGATGAGGCGGGACGCCTGTGAGGCTCAGGGGTCCGCCTCCTGGGACGCGCGCGAGCGTGGATGCAGCCTTCCCCGCCACCGAGCGGGGCAAGCCGCCGGGTCCCGACAGCGCGGTGCGGTCCCCGGAGCAGGGGGAGCAGGAGGGCCTTTATCGTGCCAACGCCCCGCCCTTACCTCCTCGTTCACGATCTCGTGCCAGACGAGGATCTTCTGCGGGTAGGTCTTGACCACACCTCGGTAGTCAAACCCGAACACGACATCTCCCCCGCGAAGGAACTTGTCGGCCTCGGCCGCCGAGACATACTTGGGGCGATCGATAGGCGGAATCCCGTCCTTCGGGGGCCCGCCAGGCTGGATGTTCGCTGCGAACTCTTCCAGGGACCACGACTTGATCTTGGTGGCTGCCAGTGCCGAAAGCCTAGGCCACGCCGGGGCTTTGGTGGCCACCATAGCACCCAGCTCCCCGAGGAAAATCCTCCGTGAGAGCTTCGCGCCCTTCGCTCCCCCTCCTGGCTCGTGATAACCCTGCTCATTGTTCGACACCTCCCCCACCTCGCGCTTAGGAGCCCGCCGCCACCAAGGACGCCTCATTGCGGCTTGACCAGGAAGTGAGCCCGGCGGTTCTTGGCCCAGCACTCCTCGGTCTTCTCCGTGCAGAGCGGCCGCTCCTCGCCGTAGCTGATGAGGGTCATCCGAGTGGCTGCCACCCCTTGGGCGATCAGATAGTTGAGGGTGGACTTGGCGCGGCGCTCACCCAGGGCGAGGTTATACTCATTGGTCCCACGCTCGTCGGCGTGCCCCTCAATCAGGATCAGGTAGTTCAGGTTGGCCTTCATCCACTTGGCATTTTCATCCAGGATCTTGGTGTCGCCCGGGCGGATGTCGTACTTGTCGAAGTCGAAGTGGATATCCTTGAGCTCGGGCATGGCTACGAACTCCTTAGG
>CAYFIG010000226.1:0-1358 GCA_964342905.1 uncultured bacterium | reverse complement strand
CGCAGGAACTCCAGGCGTTACGGCAGGACCGGGAGCACCGGGCGCGCCCGGCATGGTTTCAACCTTGGCGCCTGGCATCGTGCTAATCCCGGGAGCTGGAGCAGCCGAGATAGACGGGGCTGGCACTGACGGCGCGGGGGCCGCAGTCGGAGCCGTGGCAGGTCGCTTCGGACAGCCGATCAGCAATCCGGCGAGGAGGGCGAACGCAATCACGATGAAGCTTCGATGCAGATGCCGATTCATCACGGACCTCCTATTTGAGATTTCACGAGCTCCTCTCATCCTCCACCCTGAGGGGCCATTAGTGGGCTTTGTCCAGGATGATCTCGACGCCACGCTGACCTACCCTCACAGGCCCTGCGGCCCGTCCCTCGAAGTCACCAGGAGCAGGCGGGCCGGCCCGGCCGTCGCGCTTCAGGCGAGCCACGAGCGTCATCTCCCCCTCGAACGGAGTTCCACCAAGCATCTGGTCTTCGGGGCCGACGGAAAAGGCCACGGGGAAGATCGGGTTAGGAATCCGCTTGACGGCCAGCGGCGGGCCATCCCCTCGTCTGGCGATGATGAACAGCGCGCCGCCAGAGAGCACCTGAGCACGAAGCGAAGGCGCAAGGGTCACGGTCCCGGTAACGGTCCCTCCTGACGTGGGCTCCTGCCGGGGCCCGGCAGCCTGGGCGGCGAGCCGCCTCCTCGCCTCTGTCACCCTCTGAGCGACCGGGTCGGCGTCGGCCGCGGCCAGGTTCTGAGCCATGAGCGTCTCCCATGCGGTGATGGCTCTGGCGTAGTCTTGCTTGGCTTCAAAGAGCACGATTCCGTTGGCCCAGAGAGCAAACGGATAGCCGGGATCCTTGGCCAGCGCTCGTTCGATGGCGAGAAGGGCGTCATCCCCGTGGCCCGCGTGGAGCAGGATGAGACCAAGGAAGGTGTTGGCCTCGGGATTCCCGGGATCCAGGGCCAGTGCCTGCTTGAAGGCGTCAATGGCCGCTCGCCAGTCCTGGCGCTCGTAGGCTGTCCGACCTGAGGCCAGGAGCCTCTCGAGGTTGGCTTCCGGCCCGCGGCTCCCCGGCGCGATCCCGCCCCGGCCGGTCCCGGTCAAGAAGTCGCCACTAATGGTATCCTTCTCCCCCATGCGCGGGCGAAGCGACTGAGAGAGGAAGTATCCGAGGGAGAGGCCGAAAACCAGGAGGAAGACACCTCCAGCCACGAGCCGCCAAGGCCGGTTGGGCGGGACCCTCTGCTCGGCCTGCTGGACAGCCGTAGAGCTCACGGTAGTCGTGGGCGGAGGGATGGGGGTCGGCGCGGGCGTGAGCCGGTCCTCGGGGCCGTAGAACTGCACCGGACCGGGAGACCGGACCGCCGTG
>CAYFIG010000225.1:0-3905 GCA_964342905.1 uncultured bacterium | reverse complement strand
GCCTGCCCGTGCCGGCGGACGACCGCGCCCGCCTCGAAGAGCTCTGCCGCTACCTGCTCCGACCTCCAGTCGCCCAAGATCGCCTTCGCCTCACCAGCGACGGCCGCGTCCTGCTGGAGCTCAAGAGCGCCTGGGCTGACGGCACCAGCCACCTGCTCTTCGAGCCCCTGGAACTTCTCGAAAAGCTCGCCGCTCTGATCCCGCGCCCCCGCATCAATCTCGTGCTCTACCACGGCGTCCTGGCCCCCCATTCCCGCTGGCGCCGCCACGCCGTCGCCTACAAGGGCCTCCAGCTCCTATCGGGAGACCCTGTCGCCGACTCTGCTGCGCCACCCATCCCCGAGCTCCATGGCAAGGCTCCCGACAAACCTCGCTCCTGGGCGTGGGCCGATCTGATGCGGCGCGCCTTCGACATCGACGTGCTCGCCTGCCCGCGCTGTGGCGGGCGCATGCGGCTGATCGCGACCATTGAGGACCCCCGCGTCATTCGCCAGATCCTCGCCCACCTCGGACTGCCCACTGAGGTCCAGCAGCCTCGGCCTCCGCCGGCTCGCGCCGCTGCCCTGCTGGAATGCAGCCCTCGACGCCGCCCTCTGGGGCCGTGCCGACGCTGCCGCGCCTTTCGTGCGGCCCCGAAGGGGCCACTGCCGTCCTCACAGCCGGAGGCGCACCCGCGTCAGCGTTCCCCTTGACCGCCGCTTCATCCGCGCTGTAGTATCGGTCATGCTCCTGGAGGGGCTCCTCACGCCGGGAGGGGCAGGCCGGGCAGGCGAGGGCGCGGGTTCGGCCCGGGGTGGGACCGGCCGAGGAGGGCTTTTATCGCGCCTACGCTCGCGAACGAGCCTCGGTTCGCAACAGTCGGGCGAGGATCTCCCGGGCGCGGACCAGCTCCTCGGGGGTGTTCACGTTCATGAAGCAGATTGCCGGGTCGCGGTAGCGGGCTACTTCAGCCTCGGAGATCTCGCACACGCGGACCTTCTCGAAGAAGCCGACGATCTTGAAGCGCTTGGCGGCCAGGAGCGCCTCCATGTGGGGAAGGCAGGCCTTCGCGTAGAGGGCGTGCATGGTCTCGTGCTGGCCACCCACCTTGGGGATCACGACATCCGCGGCCCCCGCGCGGGAGACCACGAGGCGGACCACTTCGGGGTGAAGGAACGGCATATCGCACGCCACCGTGAAGGCGTCGCCCTTGGCTGCCCTGAGCCCCGAGTAGATCCCGCCGAGGGAGCCGTGGTCGGGGAAGACATCGGGAACCATGGGGAGCCCGAGGAACGCATACAGCTCAGGCGTGTTGGTAACGATCAGGAGGTCGGGGAGCAGTGCGCTCAGCGATTCCACGATCCGCTCGATGATCCGCTTGCCGCCAAGCTCGATCAGCGCCTTGGAGTGCCCGCCCATGCGCGTGGCCTTCCCACCCGCCTGGATCACACCTGTGACGGTCATGTGAAGTCTGAAATCTCGATGGCGCCGGCGCGCACCAGCTGAGGCGGTGAGACGGAAATGTCGAGGACGGTGGAGGGTCGTCCCCCCGGGGTCGGTCCCCCGTCCAGGATCAGGTGAATCCTCCTCTCGAAGTACTGCCAGACAGCCGCGGCCGTGGTGGGCGGCGCCGCGCCGCTCGGGTTGGCGCTCGGGGCCGTAACCGGAAGCCGCGCTGCGCGAACCAGGCCGAGGGCAACGGGGTTGCGTGGCATCCTGATCCCGACAGTTCCGGTGCCCGCGGTCAGCTCAGCCGGCAGCTCGGGCGCCGCCTTGAAGACCAGGGTGAGGGGTCCCGGCCAGTAGGTGGCCATGAGCCGTCGGGCAAGATCGGACACCTCCGGCGTGAGGGATTCTGCCATCTTCACCGAGTCCACCAGAACCAGGAGCGGCTTCGACTCAGGCCGCCCCTTCACCTGAAAGACGCGCCCCACCGCCTGGGAATCCAGCGCATTGGCGCCGAGACCGTAGAAGGTCTCCGTAGGGAACGCGACGAGGCCGCCACCCAAGAGAGCTCTCGCGGCCTCCTCGAGCACGGCGGGTTCGGGATCTAATGGGTCAAGCGGACAAATTCGGGTGATGGTCACGTCTTTCTTTTGAGTCGCTCAGCGACCTTCTTCGAGCGCTCCTCCACCTCAGCGGCAAGCCCAGCCTTGTATGCGGCCAGCCGTTTCTTGACCCCTTCGTCCGCGAGGGCGAGAATCTCGGCGGCAAGCAGCGCGGCGTTGACGGCTCCCCACGTGCCGATCGCCATGGTGGCCACTGGAACGCCCTTGGGCATCTGAGCCATCGAGAGGAGGGAGTCCAGCCCGCCGAGCGGAGTAGAGGCGATGGGAACCCCGATCACGGGGAGGCTCGTCTCCGAGGCGATAAAACCGGGGAGTGCCGCAGCGCCTCCGGCCCCCGCGATCAGCAGTCGGATGCCCCGCGCCTCGGCGGCCTGGACATAACTGCGCGTTCGCTCGGGAGTTCGATGCGCAGAAGCTACCACGACCTCGTGAGGAATCTGGAGCCGAGCGAGGACCTTGACCGCCTCTTGAAGCACCTCGAAGTCCGAGTCGCTCCCCATCAGGATCCCGACGAGCGGACTTTCTTTCGGCATTATCTCCCCCAATGGCTCAACGCCTTCCGGCCGATGTCCTTCCGGTAGTGCATCCTCTCAAAGCAAATATTCCCCACCGCCTCGTAGGCCCGCTCCATCGCGGCCGGGATGTTCCGGCCCAGGGCCGTCACCCCGAGCACCCTGCCCCCAGCCGTCACCAGCGTCGTGTCCTTCACCGCGGTTCCGGCGTGAAAGACGGTGACGTCCGGAAGCGCCTCGGCGGCCTCGATCCCGGTGATGGGCTTCCCGGTTCGATAGTCTCCCGGATAGCCGCCTGAGGCCATCACCACGCAAACCGCTGCCTCAGACCGCCACCCAGCACTTGCTGGCAGTCCCTGCCCGTTGGCGACGGCGGCGAGGAGCGGGAGAAGATCGTCGGTGAGGCGCGGCAGGAGCGCCTGGGCCTCGGGGTCGCCGAAGCGGCAGTTGAACTCCAGGACCTTGGGTCCCTCAGGAGTGAGCATGAGCCCCGCGTACACGACGCCGCGGTATGGCCGCCCCTCGGCAGCCATCGCCTGCACCGTAGGGATGATAATCTTAGCCATCACCTCGTCCTGGGCTCGCTTGTCCAGTAGAGGCGCCGGGGAGTACGCTCCCATCCCGCCGGTATTGGGCCCCCGATCGTCGTCGAAAACGGTCTTGTGATCCTGGGCCGCGCCGAGGGGGAGCACCCTCTCGCCGTCGGTGAGCGCAAAGAACGACGCCTCCTCCCCCTCCAAGAACTCCTCCACCACGATCCGTTCCCCGGATCGGCCGAACGCCTTCTCCTCCAGGCAGAGCGCGACCGCCTTGTCCGCTTCCTCCAGGCTACGGCAGACCAGAGCGCCTTTTCCGGCGGCCAGGCCATCGGCCTTCACGACGAGCGGGGGGCCCAGCTCTCGGCAGAAGGCGCGCGCCGCCACGGGATCATCAAAGGTCCGAAACCGCGCGGTGGGAATCCCGTGCTTGGCCATCAGCTCCTTGGCGAAGGCCTTCGAGGCCTCGAGCGCGGCTGCGGCCTTCGTGGGTCCGAAGATCGAAAACCCCCGGACCTGAAACGCATCCACGATCCCCGCGGCCAGCGGCTGCTCGGGCCCGACCACCGTGAGGTCGATCCGCTCCTGCCGAGCGAGCGCCATCAGGCCATCGAAGTCATCGGCTCTGAGAGTAGGGAGACACCGGGCATGGCGCGCAATCCCGGGGTTGCCGGGCGCTGCGTAGAGAGCGGAGAGGCGCGGGCTCCGGGCCAAGGCCCAGACCAGCGCGTGCTCCCGCCCGCCGCTCCCGATTACCAGGACGCGCATGTTACGCGTCCTCGGGGTCGGCGAGGTGGCCTCGGGCAACA
>CAYFIG010000224.1:0-3930 GCA_964342905.1 uncultured bacterium | reverse complement strand
CCGTCAACACGGTCTGCGCCTCCTGTCCCGATTATGCGCCGGACATTGACACTTTAGTGCTTTAGTGCCAATTTCGTTCGGTGAAGGAGGGTACCCCCATGCGGCAGTCAAAGACCTCTCCCGGTCGGTTGAATATTTACGTCCACGATCCCGCCGTGCGCAGGCAGGTCAAGGCCGCAGCGGCCAAGCGGGATCTCTCGGTCACCGAGTACTGCCTGCGGGCCATTATCCGCCAGCTTGCCGAGGAAGGGGAGCGACTGCCTCAGCGGAAGCGCGTCTCTTTGGAGGCAGTAGCTAGACAGGCGAGGCAGTTCCAGGCGGAGACCTTTCAGGGCCGCGCGTTCTCGATCAACTCCGCCGAGCTGATCGCCGAGGCTCGAGAAGAACGTGCCCGCGCTCGGTGAACGCGTAGCGGTCGTCGATGCAAGTCTCGCCGCCAAGTGTGCGATCCCCGAGCCCTGGAGCGACCTCGCCCTCGCCCTGGCCACCCGATTGGCGAAGCAGCGGACCCGCCTCGTCGCCCCTGGTCTGATCTTGCCCGAGGTTGCCAATGCGGTTTACAAACGAATCCTCCGTGGAGAGATCGACCTGGCCACAGCCAGGGAGGCGATCCGGATCGTTCTCCGGTTTGGCATCGAGATTCGTGAGGAGCCCGGAGTTCCCTCCCGCGCGCTGGAGTTGGCCCACGACCTGAAACGCCCGACAGTGGACGACTGCTACTATCTGGCCCTCGCAGAGCTCTATCATTGCGAAGTCTGGACCGGCGACCAACGGCTGTATAACGCGGTCAGGGAGCGACTCCCCTGGGTCAACTGGATCGGCGCATACACAAGTTCAGCGTAGCAGGGGGGAGAGCTGGCTGGCCAGCCGCGGGGACAGCCGCTTCAAGGCCTCGTACTCCTCCTGAGCGAGGCCGGTCTTCCCCACGGCTACGTAGGCCTGCACCAGACCGTAGCGGGGGAGGGGGATCTCCGGCTTGAGCTCAATGGCCCGATGGAAGTGCTGGATGGCCTCTGCTGCATTGCCAGCCCCGGTGAGCGCCATCCCGAGGTTCGTATGAGCCGTGACGTAGTTCGCGTCCAGCCGGATAGCCTGCCGGAGGTGTTCGATCCCTTCTTCCAGCTTCCCCTGTTGGATCAGTGCCACCCCCAGATGATCATGGGTGGTAGCATCCGTGGGAGATCGCACGAGCACCTCTTGGAAGTGCGGCACGGCCTCCGCCGGCCGGCCCGCGTGGAGCAAGGCCACGCCCAGGTACCCATGCGTTCTCACGCGGTCAGGCTTGAGGGCTAATGCCCGTTGTAAATGCTCGATCGCCAGCCCGGGCGTTCCCCGCTGGATGAGGGCGAAGCCCAGGTTCGTGAGGATGTCCACATCGTCGGGGTCTTGCTCGAGCACCCGTTGGAAGTGCCCGATAGCCTCCGCCGGCCGGCCCGCGTGGAGCAAGGCCACGCCCAGGCCCCGGTGGGGCACCACACGGTCCGGCCTGAGGGCCAATGCCCGTTCAAGATGTCCGATTGCGAGCGCCGTGAAGCCCTGGGTGTCCAGGAAGACGCCTAGATTGGTGTGGCAGATTGAGCAGTTGGGGTCAAATTCGAGGGCGTATCTCCAGAGCGTTTCCGTATCCCGCCACACCTGGACCTGTTGCCAGGTAAGGGCTCCGAGGCCGATCAACCAGAACGCTACCGCTCCGGCGGCCAGGCGAGACACCGTCGGCCCGAGTGCGCCGCCCGCCCTCGCCCGAATACCAGCGCACACCCCAAACCCGAGGAGGAGTGCCCAGCCGAGGCAGGAGAGGTAGCTGTAGCGTTCATGGACAAGCTGGTATCCGACGTGGGGAATCCCGCTCACCGGCGCCAGGATGGCCCCGTAATAGATCCAAACCGCGAGCCCCGCCGGCCATCTCCGCCGCATCAGGAAGAGCCCCCCGGTAATGACCCCCACCCCGATTGCGCTCAAGAGAAACGGTAGGTCAAGCGGGTTCACCCGTGCCGGCAGCTCGTACATGGGCGAGAGCCCCAGAGGGAACACGGTCTTCCAGACGTAGAACCAGAGGCTATAGAGCGCCATCGCGAAGCGAGCAGGCAGGGGATACCACTCGAGCGGCGTCAGATGGCCGGAGACGGAGTAGAGCGCCATGCCCGCTCCGGCGGAAGCGAGAAGCACATAGGGGATCTTTTCTACCCAAACCCGACGCGCCTGCGGGGCTATCCAGTCCTGCCACCGCCCACCGAGCCGTCGAAGCGGGTAAATATCCAGCAGGATCAGGACGATGGGGAGCGTCATCACAATGGACTTGGAGGTAAGCGCCAGGACGTAGCACACTACCGATCCGGCCAGAAAGCGTAGTCTTTGGGCCCCCTCCAGCTCACTCGCCTTGAGGTAGGCCAGGATCGTGAGGAGAAAGAAGAGGCCCGAGAGGACGTCACGGCGTTCCGTCACCCAGGCCACTGACTCGGCCCGCAACGGGTGAACGGCGAAGAAGAGGGCGGCGGCCCCCGCCCCCAGGCGGAGCGTGACCTCTTCCACTCCGGTCGTGACCAGCCTGAGCAAACGCAGAGCCACGAAGTAAAACACCGCGGCGTTAGCCGTGTGGAGCAGGAGATTGGTCAGGTGGTAGCCGACCGGGTTCATCCCCCACAGGAGATAGTCCGCCCCGAATGTCATCCAGGTGAGCGGGATCCAGTGCCCCATCACGATCGTGGTAAGCATCCACCGGAGCTCTCTCCATCCGAGCCCTCGGTAGTGGGGATTGCTGAGCAGGTTCACCTGGTCGTCCCACTCTACGAAGTCGTTCCAGAGCGCGGGGGAGAAGGCGATAAAGGTGACCAGAGCGATTGAGAGTGGGATGCCGAGGCGGCTGAAGAGGAAGATGGCCGGGTGGGTTCGAGGTGGTCGGAAGATGCAGCTTCCCCGGGATGGAGGGTGAAGCTGGAGGGAGGTCCTCGCCTCCCCCCAGCCCGTCCAGTCCCTAGCAGTTAAGGGAGGGTTGTGTTCACGCAGCCGGCAGAATCGCCGGCGACGGACGTGTACAGCGCTTTAAAACTGCCGCCTGCGGCCGATTGGAAACCATACTTTGTTTCGGTGCAGCCGCCCGGTGGGAGCGGCAGTTTGGAGAGGAAAGGTCCGGCCTTCGTCGTGTCTGAGGCAGTCTGCTCCAGCGTGAGGACCGCTAAGTCAGCCGCCGCGCAGTTCACTGCTGTCCCTGCCGCGGCCTTAAAGTTAGCGGTATCGTTGGGAAGCCTCGCACAATGCGCTTGGTACGCCGAGACGGCCGAGAGGACGCTTCGCAGGTCCGCCTGGATTTTGGAGGTCCTGGCGCGGCCCTGGACGCTGGCAAACATCGGGATCGCGATGGCGGCCAGGATGCCGATGATGGCCACGACGATCATCAGCTCGATGAGGGTAAAGCCGCGCTGGTTACCCAGCTTCACTCGTTTCCTCCAGAACTTCGTCATACGCGTGTCCCTCCTTTTCTAGGTTAGTAGGACTAGCTTAAGATTAAGCACCTTTCATGCCAACTCTCAGCCCTGCCTGGCTTGAACGACATCATGTATAAGTCACTAAAAAACAAAGAGTTTTTATCGTGGCAGCCTTGAGGGCGAGCTTGAGGAGCTGACAAAATCCGGCGCCAGAGGTGACCAAAGCGGTCTACCGGGCATTCGCCGCTGCCCCGTACACCTTCAGGTAGAGTTCACCAAGGGTTTGCGAAGCGGCGGCCTGAAGTGGGTCAAGGGAGAGACCTTGTTCAAAGGCCTCGATCGCCTTAACCAGCTCGCCGTTGCCCATGTGCGCGTAGCCGAGATCGATGTGGGCCTGGGCAAGGAAGGGGCCATAGCCGATCGCCCGCCTCAGGGATTCCACCGCCTCCGCGTGCCGGTTCGTCTCGAGGTCACCGCACCCGACTCGGACGTCATCCACTCCTGGTGG
>CAYFIG010000223.1:3304-3938 GCA_964342905.1 uncultured bacterium | reverse complement strand
CGCCGCGAGAAGAGCCCTCCGAAGAAAACGGCCAGCATCAGGACGGCGAGTCCCAATTCCAGGGCAAGGGGTTTCACGGCGTCACCCCCAACCGGTCCAGAAACGGCACCGTGAAGGTATCCACCAGACCCAGGGCCAGCGCGGGCAGCATGCCGAAGAGCACCAGGCAGACGCTCAGGAGCACCAGCGCCACCCACTCAGGGCCCCGGGCATCCGGGAGGTCGTGGAACTCCCCGTGAGCCGGGATTGGGCCCCAGAAGATTTGCTTGGCCACACGAAGCACGTAGACCGCCGTGAGGAAGGTCCCCGCCACCGCGGGGAAGAGCCACCAGGGGTGGGCCGAGCGCCAGGCGCCGAGGAAGGTCAGCAGCTCGGCGATGAATCCCGACGTGGCGGGAAGCCCGAGGGACGAAAGCGCGCCAACCGTGAACGCGGTGGCGATCCCCGGCATCCGCCGGCCGAACCCGCCCATCTTGGAGATCTCCCGCGAGTGCGCCTTCTCATACACGAGCCCCACCAGGGCGAAGAAGAGGCCGGTCATGATCCCGTGGGCGAACATCTGGAAGACCGCGCCGTTGACGCCGGCCTCGGTGAGCGTGGCGGCACCCAACAACACGATCCCCATGTGGGAGAC
>CAYFIG010000223.1:0-3294 GCA_964342905.1 uncultured bacterium | reverse complement strand
ATGGCTGAGAAGGCGCCGTACACGATGTTGATGCAGGCGATCGTGCCCATCAGGAGGACCCAGTCCCGGGTCCCGTCAGGCAGGAGCCCCATCCCCAGTCGCACCACGCCGTAGGCCCCCAGCTTCATCAGCACGCCCGCGTGGAGCATGGAGACGGCGGTGGGTGCCGAGGCGTGGCCGTCCGGAGACCAGGTGTGCAGCGGCCAGATTCCGGCCAGGGTTCCGAACCCCACGTAGAAGGCCAGGAAGACCCAGCGCTGGACCGTTGGATCGAAGGTGGCTTGCTCCAGCTCCAACAATGAAAACGACGCGCCGCCGGCAGCGAAGTAGAGCGCGAGGATTCCCACCAGGATGAAGGCGGACCCCAGGAGCAGGTAGAGGGTGAGCTTCATGGCTGCATACTCCTTCGAGCCCACCCCGGTTTCCCGGATCGCCCAGCCGAAGATGCCCCGCGGGGGGATCTGGGCCGAGGTTCCCCAGATTCCGATCAGCAGGTACATCGGGAGCACTGACAGCTCGTAGAAGAGGAAGAACACGAACAGGTCCAGCGTGACGAAGACGCCGAAGACCCCGGTCACCAACGTGAGGAGGAGCGCGTAGAACTCCTGATTGCGAACCTGAATCGTCCACGAGGCGAAGACTCCCGAGAAGATGATGATCGCGGTCAGGAGCACGAGCAGGAGGCTCATCCCGTCCACCCCCAGCTCGTAGCTGATCCCGAGCGGCGGCACCAGCGCGAGCTTCTCGTAGAACTGAAACCCTGCGGCCTCCCGGTCGTAGCCGACGTACACCGCTAGCGACAGCACCAGCGAAACCCCCGTGCTCCCGGCGGCGATGAGCCTGACAGCGAGCGGGTGACGGCGCGCGGTGAACATGATCAGGAGCGCCCCGAGGAATGGCGACCAGATGATCAGCGAGAGCAGCGGGAGACCGGTCATCGCCACTGGCTCCAGACGATGACGATCAGGAGGCCGACGGCCACCCCGTAGAGGTAATCCTGGGCCCGACCGGTCTGGATCATCCTGAGCTGGTTCCCCCAGCGGAGGGTCCAGGCGCTGGCCACATTCACCAGTCCGTCCACCAGGTAGCGGTCCACCCAACCGACCAGGCGGGAAAGAACCAGGATCAAGCCGCGGTAGAGCCCCGCGTAGATATCGTCGAGCCAGTACTTCTGCTTCGCGGCCCTGTGGAAGGGGCCGAAGGCGATCGCCAGCGCCTCGGGATTCACGGCTCCACTTTGGTAGGTGAGCCACGCGAGGACGATCCCGCCCAGCGCGAGCCCCACCGACAGCAGGGTAAGCCAGCCCGGGGCATGGACTGCCTCCGACGGCGGGGTAAAGGCGAAGAGCAGGCCGAGCCCGAGGGAGAGGCCCGCCAGGAGCCAGTTCGGCGTGGCCATCACCAGCGGAGGATCCTGAGGATGGCCCTCGGCGCTTCGGCCGCCAAAGAAGGTCAGGAAGACGACTCGGAACATGTAGAAGGCCGTGAGGAACACGGTCAGCACCAGCATGAGGAACGGGACGATCAAGCCCCCTTCCCAGACTCCCGCGAGCACCGCCTCCTTGGAAAAGAAGCCGGCGAACGGAGGAATTCCTGCCAGCGCGAGCGTGCCCACGAGGAAGACGATCGCGGTCTGGGGCATGACGGCGAAGAGCCGCCCCATCCTCCCGAGGTCACTGGATCCGACGGCGTGGATGACTGCTCCTGCCCCGAGGAAGAGGAGAGCCTTGAACACACCATGGATGAGAAGGTGGAAGAAGCCGGCCGTGACCGCGCCGGCCCCGAGGGCTGCCATCATGTAGCCGAGCTGCGAGACCGTGGAATATGCGAGGACGCGTTTAATGTCCGCTTCCGCCAAGGCGAGTGTGGCGGCAAGGAGCGCGGTGAATGCCCCCACCCAACCGATCAACGCCAGGACTTCCGGGGTCAGGAGGAAGAGCGGGTAGACACGGGTAACCAGGTACACTCCCGCAGCCACCATGGTGGCGGCGTGGATGAGGGCGGAGACCGGCGTCGGCCCTTCCATGGCGTCGGGGAGCCAGACGTGGAGCGGGAACTGGGCGCTCTTCCCCATGGCGCCCAGGTAGATCAGCAACATGATGAGACCAAGCCCTTCGGCTGGAAGCGAGCCATCCCGGGCCATGGAAAAGAGCCGGGAGAACTCGAAGGTTCCGCTCCGGCCCCAGAGGAGCACGATCCCGATGATGAACCCCAGGTCCCCGACTTTGGTAGTCCAGAATGCCTTCACCGCGGCCTGCGCCGCTGCGGGCCGCTCGTACCAGAAGCCGATCAGGAGGTAGGAGCAGAGCCCTACCAGCTCCCAGAAGATGAACATCTGGAGAAAGTTGGAGGCGAGAACCAGGCCGATCATCGAGAAGGCGAAGAGCGAGTGGTAGGCGTAGTAGCGGCCCAGGGCTGGCTCCGACTCGTGCTCCAGATAGCCAAGGGAGTAGAGCTGAACCAGGAAGGAGACCAGCCCTACCAGCACCAGCATCACCGTCGAGGTGCTGTCGAGCAGGAGCCCTACTGTAGCCAGGGGTCCGCCTTCGGCGGGGATCCAGGACCAGCGGAGCTCAACCGGACCGGAGCGGGACTGCCAGAGAAGGAGCGCCGCAGCCAGCGATCCCGCGACAGCCAGGATGGAGAGCCACGCTGCGGGGCGGCCAGTTCGCCTGAGCGGGGGGATCGCGGCCAAGAGAACGAACGCCGCAAACGGCAGCCAGAGCGCGGCTAGAGCGAGGAGGGCAGGGCCCGTCATCGGGAATGGATTACCCCTTCAGAAGGTCCAGATGGTCGGCTTCCACGGTGCGTCGGACTCGGAAGATCAGGATGACAATGGCAAGCCCCACCGCCACCTCGGCAACGGTGATGGAGATCGTGAACAGCGTGAAGATCATGCCTGCCGGGTCCGCGGCGAAGCTTGCGAACGCCACCAGGTTTACATTCACCGCGTTCAGCATCAGCTCGATCCCAAGGAGGATGCCGATGGCGTTCCGCCGGCTGAGGACGCCGAAGAGCCCGATGGCGAACATGCAGGCCGCCAGGATCAGATACGCCTGGAGTCCCATCAGTCCTCCCGGCGCGCGAAGAAGAGGGCCCCAAGGAGCGCGGCAAGGAAGAGCACGGCCAGAAGCTCGAAGGGGAGCGCGAAGCGGGTCAGGAGCGTCCGACCGATTTCCGTGGTCAGATCGCGAGGCAGCGGTGGCAGCTCGCGGGGAAGCTCGGCCCGGATCAGAAAAAGGAGGAGCGCCACGAGCACCGCGCCGGAGACGATTGCCCCGGTCGCGATCTGCC
>CAYFIG010000222.1:0-3958 GCA_964342905.1 uncultured bacterium | reverse complement strand
CGGTGGAGCCCGATGAGGAGACGATCCCGATGATGGTCGAGCTTCTCGGCGACGACGCGGCCCGGCTCTACGGCCTGGGAGGCTGATCAAGAATGCCCGATTACGATGTGGTCGTGGTAGGGGCGGGGAACGCGGCGCTCGCGGCCGCGGTCTCGGCGCGCGAGCAGGGCGCCGCCCGGGTGCTGGTCCTCGAGAAGGCGCCCGAGGAACTGAGGGGTGGCAACACCCACTATAGCGGCGGGCTTCTCCGCTTCGCCTTCGAGCGCGTCGCGGATTTGCTCCCGCTCCTCCCCGAGGCCACTCGGGGCGAGCCGGGAATCCTTGCCGGAGCCGCCCCGTATCCGGAGGCGCGGTTCCTGAACGACCTCATGCGGGTAACCGAGAACCGCTCGGAGCCGGAGCTGACGGAAATTCTCGTCCGGCGCTCCAGCGCCACGATCCGCTGGATGGTGGAGCAGGGGATCGAGCTGGAGCCTGCTGTCTCGTTGAGCGGCGTCAAGGTGGGCGGGGCAGTCAAGTGGTCGCCAGGGGCGATCCTCCGCGCCAGGGGTGAGGGCGTGGGGCTCTCACGCATGTGGTTCGAGATCGCCGAGCGACGGTCCGTCGAGATCCGCTACCAGAGCCAGGCGGCGCGCCTACTTCAGGACCGACACGGCCGGGTGACCGGAGTCACTGTCAAGGGGCCCGAAAGCTTTGACGACGTCACGGCGCGTGCGGTGGTGCTGGGGTGCGGCGGCTTCGAGGCCAACCCCGAATGGCGGGCCCGCTATCTCGGCCGGCCCTGGGACCTAGTGAAAGTACGGGGCACACGCTATAACACGGGCGACGGCCTTCGGATGGCTGTCGAGGTCGGGGCGCTTCCGTATGGCCAGTGGACGGGGGCTCACGCGACGCCGATCGATGCCGGTGCGCCGTCCTACGGCGACCGCCGGCTGACTGACAAGACCAATCGCCTCTCGTATCCGCTCGGCGTGATGCTGAATCTCTACGGGCGGCGCTTCGTGGACGAAGGCGAGGACTTTCAGCTCTACACCTACGCCAAGTACGGGGCGGCAATCCTGAGCCAGTCCCGGGGGCTCGCCTTCCAGATCTTTGATGCCAAGGTTGCCCCGCTCCTGGAGGGGCGATACCGAACGGCAACCCCGATCGTGGCCGATTCGTTGGACGCCCTCGTCAGGCAGCTCCCGGTGGATCGGGCCGCGGTGCTGGAGACGTTGGAGGAATACAATGCCACGGTAGCCCCGGGCCGGTTCGACCCGTCCGAGCTCGACGGACTCGCGACGAAAGGGTTGGTCTTGCCGAAGTCGAACTGGGCCCAGCGGCTGGACACGCCGCCATTTTCCGCCTATCCGGTGACCTGCGGGATTACGTTCACCTTCGGCGGTGTGCGCGTGAACGACCGTGCCCAGGTGCTGAGCACGGCGTGGCAGCCGATTCCCGGTCTCTACGCCTGCGGCGAGATGGTTGGCGGCTTGTTTTACATGAACTATCCGGGTGGGAGTGGCCTCACCTCAGGCGCGGTGTTTGGTCGCCTGGCCGGGGCCCACGCGGCGGAAGCGTAGGAGGAGCGCATGGGCCTTCTGGACGGAAAGGTGGCGGTGGTCACGGGCGGCGGCAATGGCATCGGCCGGGGCGTTGCCCTCGAGCTTGCGCGCGCGGGGGTGAGAGTGGTGGTGAACGACTATGGCGTGACGGTGGACGGCCGCGAGCCGTCCAGCGCGGCAGCCCACGCGGTCGTAAAGGAGATTGAGGCGGCGGGTGGTCAGGCGGTGGCTAACGCCGAGAGCGTGGCCACATTGGCCTCTGGCCAGGCCATTATTGACACGGCGCTCAGCCGCTTCGGCGACCTTCATATCCTCGTCTGCTGCGCGGGGATCCTTCGCGAGCGGATGATCTTTAACATGAGCGAGGAGGAGTGGGACGCGGTCGTTGACGTGCACCTGAAGGGCCACTTTACCGTGATGAGGCCGGCGACGCGCCACATGAGGGAGAAGCGCTACGGGCGCATCATCACCTTCACGTCCACCGCAGGGCTCGAGGGGAGTCCGGGCCAGCCGAACTACTCGGCGGCCAAAGAGGGAATCGTCGGGCTCACGCGCTCCACGGCGCTGGCGATGGCGAAATACGGCGTCACCGTCAACTGCATCTCACCGTCTGCCCAGACCCGGATGACCGAGCGCCTCCCTGACGACCGGAGGGGCCAGGCCGCGGCTCCGCCCGAGGCGGTGGCGCCGGTCGTTGCCTTTCTCGCGAGCGACCGGGCCGCTCACGTGACCGGCCAGATCATTCACGTGAGCGGCAACCAGGTCGCCCTCTGGTCGCATCCTGCGCCGGTCCGGACAGTCACGAGTCGCGAGCCGTGGACGCCCGAGGCGCTCGCGGATGTGTACGACGCCGCGCTCGGCCAGGACCGGCTACGCCGCTTCGACGCGCTCGGGATCCCCTGGCCGCCACCTCGCTCCTAGGATCGGGAATCGCGCCCAACCACCAGAGCCACGCGGTCCGGCTTCCTACGAGAGAAACTCGTTGGGGTGTTCGAAGACCGCGAGGACCAGGCACCCGTCCGGGGTCCACGCGGTATGGATCGATCCGGGCCGCCGCCAGACGAAATTCCCCGCCGTGCAGGCCCCGTCCGTGTCCACCAGCGTCCCCTCGAGGACGTAACTCTGCTCCACTCCGACATGGCGGTGATCGGGGAGCGCGGCTCCGGGAGCCATCCGGACGAGCATCGTCCGGCGGCCCGAGGCGTCGGCGTAGAGCAGCTTGGTCTCCACGCCGGGGTGCTCCGTGGGCTCCCACGGAATCGCGGACGCATCGACGTAAACGGACCGCCCGGTTTCCTTCACGCTCATGCGGCGGCTCCTTTTGCGGGCTCCGAGCGAGCCGCCGGCGCCCCGCAGCCGTGCTCCCCGTATGGCACGCCGAGCACGTAGATGATCTTGCCGAGCGAGATGAACTCGCCGATCACCCAGGAGAGCTCCAGAATCTCGTCGTGGGTGAAGTGCCGTTCGAGCTCGGCGAAGAACGCGTGATCGATTTTGTGGTGGTCGAAGTACATCTGGTCCGCGTACCGGAGCGCGACCCTCTCGCGCTCGCTGAACGGCCCGGTCTCGTAGTGCGCGAGCGCGGCGACGACTTCCTCGGTGATCCCCTCTTGCCTCCCCGAGGCCCAGCGGGTGGACATTCAGTAGTGACACTGGTTGAGCTGGGCGAGCCTGACACGCACCAGCTCCTTGGTCCGGAACTCGATCAGCCCCTTCCGCACTAAGGGCGAGTAGAACGGCAGGAAGCGCTTGAGGGTCTCGGGGAGTCGCCCGAACGTGCAGATGAAGTTCGGGTCGCCCCCCAGGGCCTGCCACTTCGCCACGATCACCCTCAGCTCATCGTCGAGCGCGTCAATGTCCACCATTGGGATCCGCATGCGCCTGCCTCCTTTCATCCGGGTCGTGTCCTCGCCACCGGTCAGACCGTGGACGCACCCGCTGGTGGAACGCTGCCAGGCGCGCCCGCGTTTGTCAAGGCCAAAGGTGCTGGGCGGGCAGGAAACGGTCTATAATGGCCCAACTGTGGAATACTCAGATGGTTAGATCATACTGACTTGGAGGGGCAAGATGAGTAACGTGCTCACGGTGGTCGCAAAAATCTACCCGAAAGCGGACAAAGAGAATGAGGTCGCGGTGTTACTCGTCAAGATGGCGGACGCTGTGAAACAGGCGGAGCCCGATTGCCTCGTCTACCGACCGCATCGCGCGGCCAAGGATCCTCTGGTCTTTCTCTTCTACGAGCAGTATCGCTCCCGCGCGGCGTTTTACTTCCATCGCTCGGCACCTCATCTGGCCGCCTATCGGGACAAGATGAAGGAGCTCCTCGACAGGCCAACCGAGGTAGAGACCTACCACTCGCTGACGGACTAGCGGGTTGGACCGATTGACGGAGGATCGTGTCGGATTCGTGGCTC
>CAYFIG010000221.1:0-3974 GCA_964342905.1 uncultured bacterium | reverse complement strand
CCCGCTCCCTCGGCGTGGTGGGCGCAGGCGTCATCGGCTGCGAGTACGCCACGATTTTTGCCGCTCTCGGGATCCGGGTGACGCTCATCGACGGACGTGACCGCCTCCTCGGCTTTC
This sequence comes from uncultured bacterium, assembly GCA_964342905.1. Lineage (GTDB taxonomy): Bacteria > Methylomirabilota > Methylomirabilia > Rokubacteriales > CSP1-6 > CAYFIG01. The sequence continues at coordinate 3,857 of CAYFIG010000221.1, read as the reverse complement.
TCGACGCCGAGATCTCGGACCGGCTCCGACTCCAGATGGGGCTCCTGGGGGTGGACGTGCGGCTCCGGGATGGGGTCACCCGGATCGAGCCCGAAACCGAGGCGGTGTGCCTGGACCTCAAGCGCGGCGGCTCACTCAAGGTGGACAGCGCCCTCTTCGCCGCCGGCCGCCTTGGCAATACGCAGGGACTGGGCCTGGAACGGATCGGGATTCCCGTCGGGGATCGGGGACACCTCACGGTGAACGAGTACTACCAGACCGTGATCCCTCACATCTACGCCGCCGGCGACGTGATCGGCTTTCCGGCCCTGGCGGCCACCTCCATGGAACAGGCCCGGATGGCCATTTGCCGCGCCTTCGACTTCAAGTACAAGACGCGCGTGGCTCCCATCTTCCCCCTGGCCGTCTACACCGTCCCGGAGGTCGCTATGGTGGGGGAGACCGAGGAGACCTGTCGGGAGAAGGGGATTGACCACTGCGTCGGGCGCGCTCTCTATCGCGCGAACGCGCGGGGCCAGATCACCGGTGACCTGGCCGGCCAGATCAAGCTGGTGTTCCGGGCGAGCGACAAGGCGTTGCTCGGCGTCCACATCATTGGCGAGATGGCCGCGGAGCTGATTCACGTCGGGCTCATGGTGATGCAGGCAGGCGGGACGATCGACGCCTTCATCGAGGCGGTCTTCAATTACCCGACTTTCGGCGATGCCTACAAGTACGCGGCCTACGATGGCCTCGGCGCGCTCCAGCGCCGAGCGGAAAAGCGATGAAGATCTGCGCCTTCCATCTCATGCCTTACCGGTTCCTCCCGGAGGACTTCGAGACCCGGTACCGATCGGTCTGGGTCGATGTGCCGAGCCACCTCTACGATCCCGAGAAGGGCCACGCCCTCTACCACGAGTTCCTCGATGAGCTGGAGTACGCCGAACGCGCGGGGTTCGACGGCCTCTGCGTCAACGAGCACCACCAGAACGCCTACGGGCTCATGCCCTCCCCAAACCTCATGGCCGCCGCCCTGGCGCGCCGGACCTCGCGCGCGGCCCTCATCGTGCTCGGCAATAGCCTGGCCCTCTACAACCCGCCCGTGCGCGTGGCTGAGGAGTTCGCGATGTTGGACGTGCTCTCGGCCGGGCGCTTGGTCGCGGGGTTTCCCGTCGGCACCTCCATGGATTCGAACTTCGCCTACGGCGTTCCTCCGGCCACGCTGCGGGAGCGCTACTACGAGGCCCATGACCTGGTGATGCAGGCCTGGCTGCGCCCAGAGGTGTTTAGTTTCAATGGCAAGTACACGCAACTCAGATACGTGAACATCTGGCCCCGCCCGATCCAGAAGCCCCACCCACCGGTCTGGATCCCCGGGGGCGGCAGCGTTGAGACGTGGGAGTGGACTGCGCGGCAAGACTATGTCTACTGCTACCTTTCCTACTTCGGCTACAAGCACGGCAAGAAGACCATGGACGGCTTCTGGGAGGCCATCGCGCGGCTCGGGGTGGATGACAACCCCTACCGTGCTGGCTTCCTGCAGCTGGTGGGGGTGTCAGAAACCGACGCGGAAGCCGAGAGGGACTACGCGCCGCACGTCCACTACTTCTACCAGAAGTGCCTCAATGTCTGGGAGGGATTCGCCGAGGCCCCGGGGTATCGGACCGTGAGGACACTCCAGGCGGGCAGCCGTCCCCAGGTGGGCTTGGCGGCGAGGCAGATCCGGCAGGCCCTCACCTGGAAAGACTACGTCGAGCAAGGCTACATCATCGCCGGCAGTCCCGCGACGGTACGCGAAGCGCTCAGGGATTGCATCGAAACACTCAGGGTCGGCCACCTGATGGTGCTGCTCCAGATTGGGAGTATGCCCAAAGACCTCACGCTCAAAAACATCGAGCTCTTCGGCCGCGAGGTGCTTCCGCACATGCGCGACCTCTGGGCGGGGTACAAGGACCGCTGGTGGCCCTCCGGCGCGGCTCAGGCGCTCTCCAGCGCATGACTCCGCGCGAGCAGGTGGTCTCGATCCGGGAGGGCGCTGTCCGCCTGCGCTACCGCGTCGCGGGGGAAGGCGACCCGCTCGTCTTCTTCCACTCCTTCGAGGGGCTCCAGGGCTGGCCCGAGCTGCTGGACCGGCTGGCAGGCCACTTGACGGTGTACGCGCCGCTCCATCCGGGATGCCAAGGCTCGGAGGGCGTGGAGGCGCTCGACGACCCCGTGGATCTGGCCCTCGCGTACGACGAGTGGCTGGACGCCCTGGGGCTTGCCTCCGTCTGCCTGGTGGGCCACTTCGTCGGCGGGATGCTGGCGGCCGAGCTGGCGGCCCTCTGTCCGGGGCGCGCGGGTGGCCTGGTCCTTCTCTCACCCACGGGACTCTGGTTGCCGGAGGCCCCCGTCCTCGACGTGGTAAGCCTGCCGCCGGCAGAGCTTCACCCGCTCCTGTGGAAGGATCCGGACACTCCAGTGGCGCGGGCATGGAGCGCTTCGCCCGCCCACGAGGCGGAGAAGGTCGCCGCGCAGATCGAGCGAATTCAACGGCTGGCAGCCATGGGGAAGTTTGTCTGGCCGCTCCCCGACAAGGGACTCAAGAAGCGGCTCCACCGCATCGCGGCCCCGACGCTGCTCATCTGGGGAGACGCAGATCGGGTTAATCCCCTCGCCTACAGCGCGGAGTTCCTCCGGCGGATCAAGACCGCTCGGCTCTCTATCCTGCCCGGCGGCCACATGGTTCTGTACGAATCCCCCCAGGCCACCGCGCGGGCCATCCTCGACTTTCTCTCCGCTCCCTGACGAGCCCACTCTGTAGGAGGCTGCCAGTCCGCTTCCCCCCAGGGATGGTATTTTTTTCTTTTTTTCTCCCTCGTAAACTGCGATAATCGCTCCAGCCGAATCGGGAGGCGCCGGGCGGCGACATTCCCTTCGGGACCTGTGGACCTCGGCAGGGCACGTCCCCTGATCACGAGGGAGGAGGAAGACGGCATGGCAAAAAAGAAGGCGGCGTTCGGTGGGTACTCCATCAACTTCAAGGGTTGCAAGGATTCGGTCGAGTCGGTGTTCGGCTCGAAGCCTATCGGCCCTTCCGTCATGACCAAGAAGATCTGGGCCTACGTGAAGCGGAAGCGCCTCGCCAGGCGGTAGGCCCTCGCGCAAAGAGTTCGGATCGCGCCCGGCGTCTCCAGGATTCCCCGGTTCAGATCCAGCATGACTGGCGGCTCACTCGGCCGACGCACCCGTCGCGGGTGAGCCGCTCCTGTCCTTTCCCTGGACAGCCGTCCAGGGCGCCACTACAATTCCGGCATGGCGATCCCGATCCTCTACAACCGCGACGGCTGACCCACCTGCGCCAAGGCGAGGGAGTTCCTCTCGCGTCGGGGGATTGCCTTCCAGAACCATCTGGTCGAGGCGGCGCCGGTGGACCGTGCGGCCACCCTGGCTCTAGTCCGCCAAGCCCGGCGGTTCCTCATCAAGGTGGGATCTGACATCCTCCGCTTCGACGCCGAAGCGAACCCGATCACTGAGGCGGAGATCCAGGCTTACCTGGTTCACGACGACGGCTTCCTCCGGGTTCCCGCGCTGGTGCTGGGGGATCTCCTCGTCCGTGGCTTCACCGACGAGCTATATCGCGAGGCGCTGGACGAGACGATCTGATCCCGCTCCGCGGAGAGGGGCGCCGGCTCCCGTCAGTGTTTCCGAGAGGGAGAAGCGGGCGGGGGGAGGGCGAGCCGAGTTCCGTCGCGTCCAGGGAGTGTGCGGAGCTCCTCGGCTGACGGCTCGCCGCCGGCCTGGACGAAGCCATAGCGGAGCAGCTTCTGGGCGTCGAAGAAGGAGCGCGCGCGACTCGGAGCGCCCAGGAGGATTGCAACGAAGCGCTGACCGCCCCA
>CAYFIG010000220.1:0-3990 GCA_964342905.1 uncultured bacterium | reverse complement strand
TGGTGGAGCGGATCCGGGAGGGGCTGCGGCGGGCTTCGCTGCAGAACCTGACGGCCTCGCTCCGTGAGGCGGAAGCGGCCGGAGACAGCGAGACGGCGGCCCGGCTTCTGTCGGAGATCAACCGGATGGTGAGGAAAACGCAGGTGCAAGGTGCGACGGCCCGAGAACAGTAAACCCTCTCAAAAGATTCAGGCGATGATGAAGCGGGATGAGCTGAAGAAGCTGATCGCTTTGGGCAAGGAGAAGGGTCGGCTGACCTATGAAGAGGTCAACGACATGCTGCCCGAAGACGTGACTTCCTCGGAGGAGATCGATGAGATCCTGACGATCCTCGGAAACGAGAACATCCAGGTCGTCGAGTCCGAGGAGGAGAAGCCGGAATCCGCCCGGGAGGAGAAGGAGGAGGCGGATGGGGCCGAGTCGGCCGAGGTCCATCCCCTTTCCTCCGAACCGGCTCACGAGGAGCGCGGTGAGGAGGAGGCGGAGGAGGTCCGCTCGGAGCCGGTGGATGACCCGGTGCGGATGTACCTGCGCCAGATGGGACAGATCCAGCTGCTCTCCCGGGAGAACGAGCTGCGGCTCGCCCGCGAGATCAAGGAGGCGGAGGCCCGCTTCCGGGAGGTGGTCTTCTCCTCTGTGTTCGGGCGCCGCGGGGTGCTGGAGCTCATCCAGCGGATGAAAGCCAGGAACATCAATCCCGAGGAGTACGTGACCGAGGACTTCCGGCGCAAGGAGCGCCTCCTGCCCAAGCTGCTTCGCCTCAGCGCCAAGGTCCGCGCCACCCGGTCGGATGCGAAGCGGGTGCAGTACATCCACCAGATGCGGCTCATGAGCCCGGTGGTCGAGGAGATCACCAAGAAGCTGAAATCCCACACGGCCGATTTGGGCCGCCTGGATCGGGAGATGGACCGGCTGCGTTCCCACCGGAAGGCCGGCTGGAGGGCGAAGATCATTGCGCTCAAGAAGAAGCAGCGCGCCACCCAGCGGATCCTGGCCCAGCCCCGGAGGCAGCTGGACGAGCTTCTGATCCAGCTTCGCCGGCGGGAGGCGGTCTACGTCAAGGTCAAGAAGGCGCTGGTGGAGGCGAACCTGCGGCTGGTGGTCTCCATCGCCAAGAAGTACACGAACCGCGGCCTCTCCTTCCTGGACCTCATCCAGGAGGGGAACATCGGGCTCATGAAGGCGGTGGACAAGTTCGAGTACGAGCGGGGCTACAAGTTCTCCACCTACGCCACCTGGTGGATTCGCCAGGCGATCACGCGGGCCATCGCGGACCAGGCCCGGACCATCCGGATCCCGGTCCACATGACGGAGACGATCAACAAGCTGATCCGGGTCTCGCGCCAGCTTGTCCAGGAGAACGGCAAGGAGCCCAGCCCCGAGGAGATCGCCTCCGCGATGCGGATGCCGGTGGAGAAGGTCCGCGGGATCCTCAAGATCGCCCAGGAGCCGATCTCCCTGCAGACGCCGATTGGGGACGATGGGGACACCCACTTCGGCGACTTCATCGAGGACAAGCGCGCGGTCTCCCCGGCCAACGCCACAGCCTATTCCATGCTGAAGGAGCAGATGGAGCAGGTGCTGGAGACCCTCACCGACCGGGAGGCGCACGTTCTTCGGCTCCGCTTCGGCATCGGCGACGGCTACCCCCGCACCCTGGAGGAGGTCGGCGCCATCTTCAAGGTGACCCGCGAGAGGGTCCGGCAGATCGAGGCCAAGGCCCTCCGGAAACTGCGGCATCCCACCCGCTCGCGCCGCCTCCGTTCCTTCCTCGAGCTGGGCGCGCTCGGGGAAGAGGGCGGCTGGTTTTAACGGCTTCCTTTAAGAACCACCGCGGTCCGGAAGAGGGCTGGCTTCCTTCGCAAGGCTGCGCCAACCGAGGAAAAGGGCGTACAGCATCAACCCCCAAAGGGTGTACAGTCCCACGATCAGGTGGAGGGGCCGGGATTGCTGGACCAGCTCTTCCAGCCCCAAGAGGCGCCACGTCTTGGTGTGCATGGCGAGGTTCGTCAACAGCACCCCGGTCAACGGCAGCCAAATCCTTCGCCGGCGCAGCATCGGGCCCGTTGCGTTCTGCAGGAGAGCCAGCATCAGGAAAACAGGCCACAGGAGGAGGTTGTAGGTCTGCATCCAGCTTGCCGGCGAGGCGACGAGCCGAACGATCGTCAGCACCGCAAATGTCTCCACCAGCGGCCTGAGGGACGCATTCTCCCTCGAGGAGGGCCTCTCCAAGGCGAAGGTGAACAGGAGGATCCCTCCCACGAGACTGAGTGTGACGATGACACCCAACGGCCAAGCGGCTACGTTAAGGCCGTAGGCATCCTCTCTCAGGTACCGCCCGAACAGTCCGAGCAGCGTCTGGTTTTCCATCCGGAAGGCGTTGTTCGGTGGAATCTGCGCCAACACGCCGTACCAGTCTTTGAACAACTGTATGAGGTGGCCATGGCTGAGCAGCCAGGCCGCCCCAACGTTCAACGCCAGCATCCAGACAAGCGTGATCCCGCTGGTCCGAACGTCCCTCCGGAACAGCAGGTAGACCAGGAAGATGATGGCGGGCAATTTATGGGAGATGGCAAGGGCGAGGCAGAGTCCTGCAAGGAACGGCCTCTGCCGGATATAGGCCAGCATGAAACCCAACGCAAGCGTCAGCCACATCAGATTGGTCTGCCCCATCAGGAATTCAGAGGTGATCGGTTTGACTACGAGAAGCACGGCCAGGATGGCAATCCATGCCGATGGCTGTAAGCCGATGAGATGGCACAGCCTTCGGCAGAGCAGAAGCGACCCGATCAGAAAGGCCACGTTGATGCTCGCCCAAACGACACAGCCAAGAGGATAGGAAAGCAGCCCGAGCGGCGCCGTGAAGAGCGCCCAGATCGGACCATAGGGGAACCGCATGAAAGGTGTGTAGAACTTGATGTAGATACCGGGATCGCCCTGAAGCACCAGCTGGCCCGTGTAATGCAGGATCTGGAAGTCCATCAGCCAGGGGTTGCCCAAGGCCATCCTCAACGGGAAGCGGATCACCAGGATCCCTGCCAGAAGAGCCAGCACGACTCGCCAGGATGGATAGAGAAGTGATCGCAGCATCGGCTTTGGTATAAGTGGGCCCGCCTGGATTCGAACCAGGGACCGTCGCTTCTGCGCGCTCCTCTTAGCGCGCTTCGTTTCGCTCCTTAAGGGGAACCCATGGTTCCCCTTAATATTCCCCTCCTTGGAAGCGTGGGGGACGATCTCCCCCATGCCCCCTCTGGTCCCTGGTTCGGAGCACAGCAAGTGGGCCCGCCTGGATTCGAACCAGGGACCAAGTCATTATGAGTGACCTGCTCTGACCGCTGAGCTACGGGCCCTGCCTGACATTTTAGCCGTTTTTGTCTCCCGTGTTGTCCATAAAGAGAAGGATCGTTTTTTGGAATGGGGGATCGAATCGTGGAGATCAGCAGACTGCAAGCTGTGCGGATTGCCCGGGAATACCTGCGAGCCGACCACAGGAGCCGTGTGGGTGGGCTGCCCGCGTATGAGGACTATGGGCTCGCTGACATGGAGCGGGTGGCCGGTCCGCGCGTGTACCAAGTATTGTCGGTCGAGGAAGGCGGCACCGAGGCTCGCGACCACCCGTCACTGGACAGGTACTTCGGCCGGTCACCAGGATTTCGGACCATGTTCCGGAGATCTAGCCAACATTGCTGGCGTGTCTGCATCGGGCACACGCCGCCGGGCTGGATGTGCGGACCTTCCACCATGGTCTGGGTTGACCAGAGAACGGGGGAGGTGGTTCAGACCGCTTTCGATCCCGGGGGTTGAGCGCCCCCATTCCCGCTGCAGCAAATTCGAGACCCTGCCGCGTGCTACAATGGTTTTTTGCCCGGGCGGTTAGCTCAGCCGGTTAGAGCGCATGCCTCACATGCATGAGGTCACTGGTTCGAGTCCAGTACCGCCCACCACCCGCGGGACGAGAACCCAGGGAGGTGTGGAGGGGGTCGCCCTCCC
>CAYFIG010000219.1:0-4008 GCA_964342905.1 uncultured bacterium | reverse complement strand
CACTCAAAGCCGTACGCTCCCACCTCGGTCATGCCGGAATGGTCGAAGGCTTTGGTACCCCATCCCTCCTCGATCCTGCGGCGCACGGCGGGAATTCCCGCTCCCGGCTCCCCCGCGTGGATCGTGATCCGCACGGGAAGCTTCGTGAGATCCATGGCGCGCTCGCGCGCGCCCTCCACGAGGTGGAGGGCGTAGGACGGCGTACAGACCAGCACGGTGGCGCCCAGCGCCTCCATCCAGGCCAGGCGGGTGAACGAGTCCTGGCCGCCCCCGGGGATGACAAGGGCGCCGAGCGCGCGCGCCCCTTCGAAGCCCGCCCAGAAGCCGATGAAGAGGCCGAACGAGAACGGGAAGAAGACCCGATCCGCCGGGACGACGCCCGCGCCGCGGAAGACAAAACCCCAGCAGCGCGCCCACCACTCCCAGGAGGCCTGGGTCTCGAGCCAGCGGATCGGCTGGCCGCTGGTGCCCGAGGTCTGATGCACGCGCACGTAGCGCTCGAGCGGATACGTCAGGTTGGTCCCGAAGGGGGAGTGCTCGACCTGGTCAGCGACCAGCTCAGCTTTGGTGGTGAAAGGGAGGCGGGAAAAGTCGTCCCAGCCCCGGAGGTCTTCCGCCGCGCGAACACCCGCGGCTTCCCATTTCTTTCGCACAAACGGGTTGGCGGGAAAGACCTCCCGCGTGAGCGCGGTCAGCCGCTCCCACTGAAGGGCACGGAACTGCTCGCGCGGAAGGGTCTCCAGGCTTCGATCAACGAACGGTACGTCAGCCAGCACCACGGTCGTGACCGCTACCCGGCTGACGCGAACTGTCTCAATTTGAACCGCTGAATCTTCCCCGTCGCGGTCTTAGGCAGCTCGGGGACAAATTCGATCCATCGGGGATACTTGTACGGCGCGATCTTGTCCTTGACGAAATTCTTCAGCTCAACCTCGAGCTCCGGAGATCCAGTATAGGTATCCTTGAGCACCACATACGCCTTGGGCTTGACCAGCTTGTCCGAGTCCTCCTGGCCCACCACCGCGGCCTCCAGCACCGCCGGATGCCCCACCAGCGTGTTCTCCACCTCGACGGGCGAAACCCAGATCCCGCCCACCTTCAGCATGTCGTCGGAGCGGCCGCAGTACCAGAAGTAGCCGTCCGCGTCCTGGTAGTACTTGTCCCCCGTCTGGATCCAATGACCCAGGAGCGTCTCCTTGGTCTTCTCGTGCTTGTTCCAGTAGTAGGCCATGGTGGAATCGCCCTTGACCCGGAGGTTGCCAACCTCGCCGCGCGGGACCGGTTTGCCCTCGTCGTCCACGATGATGGCCTCGTATCCCGGCACCGGCAACCCCGACGAACCGGGCCTCACCTGCCCCGGCCGGTTCGAGAGGAAGATGTGCAGGATCTCCGTCGTCCCGATCCCGTCGAGCAGCTCCACCTTGAAGCGTTCGGTCCAGCGCTTGTAGAGGTCCGGCGGTAGCGCCTCGCCCGCCGAGACGCAGAGGCGGAGGGACGCGCAATCAAAGCGCTTCTCGGCCTCCTTCACTTGGAGCATGGCCGCGTAAAGCGTGGGAACGCCATAGAAGAGGGTGGGCTTGTAGCGGTGGATCAGCTCGAACATCGCCTCGGGGAGCGGCCGATGAGGGTGGAGCACTCCTTGGGCGCCCACCCGCATGGGGAAGTACATGTTGTTCCCCAGGCCGTAAGCGAAGAAGAGCTTGGCCGCCGAGAACGTCCGATCGCGCTCGTTCATCCCCAGGACCTGGAGCGCGTAGGTATCGGAGCAGATCACCATGTCGTGCTGGAGGTGGACCGCCCCTTTCGGGAACCCGGTGGAGCCGGAGGAGTAGAGCCAGAACGCCGCGTCGTCCTTGGAGGTGGGAGCGGCCTCAAGCTTCGCTCCCGCCTTCCCCACCCACTGGTCCCAGGCGATCTCGGTCCCCTCGGCCTTGCCGACGACGACCACATGCTTGAGGTATTGCGCCTGGCCGAGGATCTGACCTGCCTCGGCGAGGAGCGGCTGGGAAATGATGGCCAGCTGCGCACGGCTGTCGTTGAGGAAATAGAGGTAGTCCTGAGCCCGCATCATGGTATTGACCGGGATGGGAATGGCGCCGACCTTGATGGCCCCAAAGAAGGAAGCCACAAACTCAACGCCGTCGAGGAGGAGGAGGAGCACCCGGTCCTCCATCTCCACCCCGAGGTCGAGGAGCGCATTACCGACCCGATTCACCAGCTCCTGAAGCTGCCCGTACGTGATGGTCAGGTCCTCGCAGAAGAAGGCGACCTTGTCGCCCCGCCCCTCGGCGACGTTTCGGTCCACGAAGAAGCTGGCGGCGTTGAACCGGTCAGGGATTTCGATCACTGGCGCGGTCATGATCCTGTCCTCCTGACGTGAGCCCGGTCACCGGCGCTTGCGGACAGCGCGGGCCTTTCGTGTTGGCGCTTTCGCTTTGCTCCTCGACGCGGCGACCGGACGGCCCGGCTTGATCGCCATGGCTTCGATCTCGACCAGCAGCTCCGGTCGGACGAGCCGCGAGATGACGAGCAGGGTGTTCGGTGGGTACGTCCCGTCAGCAAAGTACTTTGGAAAGACCTCCCGCCGAGCCTGCATGAAGCCATCAATGTCCTCGGCCCGGATGAGGAAGGTCTGGAACCGGATCACGTCGCGCAGCGTGCAGCCCGCTGCGGCGAGAACCGTGCGGATGTTCTCGAGGGCCTGCTTGGTCTGTGAGCCAACGTTGGCTCCCGCCAACCGTCCGGCGCCGTTAATTCCGACCTGGCCAGCCACCACGACCAGCTCGCCACCCGGCGCCACCATACCATGCGAGTATAACCCCAGTGGCTCACCCAACTCCTTCGGCTTCAGCACCTTGATCGCCATCCGCCCCTCCTTCGTGTGAGCTCCGTCTCACTTATGAGATTAGCCAAGGCTGGGGACCAAGAGCAGTCCGTAACTCCCTCGCCCCACGCACAACCCGGGCCACGATCACCTCGTCGCCATGAACCAAATAGACCATGAGGTCCTGCTGAGCTCCTAACGACCAACGGAGCTGCGCCACTGAGCGATCCGAGCCTTCAGCTCTTCGTGCGTGATGGTCCTCCCCTCAGCGATATCCTTAAGCCCAGCATCTACCTGTTTCTTGAAGAAAAGCTCGGCAAGGATGTCATCCGTGGAACAATCATCCGGCAGCTCCTGAATGATCTTCAGCGCTTCCTGCTTGTCGCTCATCACTCCCTCCAACCACTTGGTCCACCTCTACGCGGGGTCGGCAGCTTTCTTGGGCGCCGGCCGACGCCTCAGGCCAGCCGGACATACTCCAAGTGAATCGGCTGCCCATTGATCCCACGCGCCGGCGGAGCGATCCAGCTGGCAAACTTGCCAGGCTCGGTGACCGGCTGCATCAGGCTTTGCACGAAGGCCTGGTCGTCCTCAGTCGGCAGCCACCCGTGTTTCCTGGCGTCCCATTCGGCCTCGCTGATGATCCGGCCGTCGGGCAACAGTCTGACCCCGGCGAAGCTACCGATGGCGCGGTGGAAGCCGCGGTGAGGCAGCTTGAGTTCGAAGTCGATGCCATGCCGCTTGATGATCTGGTTCCAGCGCGCGACGCCCCGGGCGCAGTCAGCGAAGTAATCGTCGCGCAGGCGCTCGTTCAGCGAGGGCAGCGCTGGCAGCTCACGCGTCACGATCTTCCCGCTCTCAAGCACGGTAGCCTGGTAAGTCGCGTCCTTCAACCGGTGGTCGTCGTCCTTTTTGGTCTCCTCGAAGCGCCCCTTCAGGCCCATGGTGTAGAAGTTGGCCGCATTGGTCGAGATCTCGGAGCCGAACAGGTCGAGCGACACCGAGTAGTGGAAGTTGAGGTACTTCTGCAGGGTTGGCAAGTCGATCCCGCCAAATTTGCGGACGTCGTCGGTCTTATGCTCGCGCATGAGCTCGCACGTTCGCTGGACGATGCGGCCGATGCCCGTCTCGCCGACGAACATGTGGTGCGCTTCCTCGGTCAGCATGAACCGGCATGTGCGCGA
>CAYFIG010000218.1:2827-4026 GCA_964342905.1 uncultured bacterium | reverse complement strand
GGCGGCGGCCGGCGCTGGAGCTACCTCCAACCGCTGGATCCGTTCCTGGATGGCCTGCATTGACCGTTTGAGCTGCTCCAGCTCTTGCTTGAGGGCTTCCAGATCTTGGGTGAAGGCCGGCTTCGGGATACTTGCCCACATGAATACGGAAAGCAGAAGGATGAAGGCATATCGGCTGAATGCGCGCATGACACCCTCCTTGGTGATGAGGATGAATGAGTCCCGCTTGGCGTGAGTTAGCGTCGCTATCGCGGAAGAAGAACGGACGAGAACGGAGGAGCGCTAAACGACGGGGGGAGCGCGAGGGGCGGAGCCGGGAACGAGCGGGCTCGGGGGTGAGGCCTCAGCGGTCTCGATCGTGGCGGGAAGCTCGGGAAGACGCGAGCCCGGAAGGGCCAGGATCGGGAGGGTAGCGCCGCCGGTCGGGGCCGCGAGGAGCGAGAGGCTGCACGCCGCGTTGTAGAACCCCGGCTCTCCGTCCAGGTGAGCGTGGATCACCGGGAACCCTTCGAGGAAGAGGACCGCAATCAGAAGGACTAGCAGTAGTCCGGCCCAGAGGCTTTGCGGGTGAGCTCTACGAATGACACGATTCATAGGAACTCCCTTTAACACATGCGTCAGTGCTGCGTCAAGAGACTCCGCCCCCGGTCTGATTTGTTTTGCTGGCGCCAGTAATCACGCTGGCCGGGACCGGGGGATCACCGGAACGACTCCAGCGGCCTGATCGCGAAGGAAAAGCTTCCACGGGTGATATGACCATCCACGGAGAACACTCGCCACTGCACGACGTAGGTTCCCGGAGTCAATGGTGGCAGGCGGATTACGAGACGATCGGGATCCGGTGGCGGATCCCCCGCATCGGCGTGCATCGAAATTTGGCCACGGTCGGTTCCGAGCAGGGTCACGCGGGAGAGGGCATGGACGATCCGGCTGTTGAACCGGATGACGAGGCGCGATGGGGAGGTCGTCAGAACCTCCTCAGCCTTCGGAGATGATTCCATGATGAGGGCGTGCCCTTCCCCTTCCGACACAAGACTCAATGAGAGCAGGAACAGGACAACCAAGAGGGAGAGTGCAGCCCTCACGCTGTCACCTCTGCCATCGCTGCGTCAGTCGCATCGCTTGAGCAGGAGGGACCAGAACTTCACCGGACGCTCGCCTTCGTTGCGGGCCAGGTGGACCGTACCGCCAGCCAGCCA
>CAYFIG010000218.1:2574-2817 GCA_964342905.1 uncultured bacterium | reverse complement strand
CAAGAGGACCACGCGCACAGAGTCGTTATCTAGCGCGACCGCATCATCGATCTGGCCCCGCACGCCTTCAGCGCCCGCAAACAGGAGCGCCACAACGAGCATCCCGATGAGGACCCCATACCTGCTCATGGCCTTTGCTCCCTTGTCTTTGTGTGGTGTTGTCCCCGACTCTACGGCACGTCCTCCGGCCCACGGTCCAGGTGGGCCCGGTAGAAGCGGAGGAGCCGCTCCCGGTCAAATTCC
>CAYFIG010000218.1:0-2564 GCA_964342905.1 uncultured bacterium | reverse complement strand
TCCTCCAGCTCGTCAATCCACGTCCATGCCAGGACCGCCAGGCGGGTCGTGAGCTGCCGATACGGCGTGATGAGGAGCTTGACGTGGCCGTACTTGGATTTGGGAACCGTCGCGTAGACCTCCCGGAGTTGCCGGATCAACTCGGGGCAGGGGGTCTCGCATCGGTAGAGGATCACGATCCCGCCATGCTCGATGTTATGGACCCAGAGCTCGGGCGGGACTTCCTGGTCGTACTCACCCCAGGGCGCGGGTCTGGGCCAGTGGGGACCTGATGTCGGCGGGTAGTGCCGGTACGTGACGGGCGTGCCTGGCGGTACGTGCCCTTGCCCCTCATCAGGCATTCGGCGCCCGACTTGAGCGCTTCCGCTGAGAACCACCCAGCTCCCCACCGCGATCAGGACACTCACGAACGCTCCCGCGCTCCACAGCCAGCGACGGCCCCATCTCACTTCCTTTCGTCGCCTCGCGCTCCTCGCCGTCATCGCTCCACCGGGTATCCTCGCTTCACCCAGCCCGGGAACCCTTCCTCCATGACGCTGATGTTCCGGTACCCCTGGTCCCGCAGGAACTGGTAGGCGGCTTGGACCTCTTCGAGGGGACACGCGCAATAGAGGATCACGCGGCCGGTTCGCGGGACCTCGGCATGTCGTCGGCGGAGTTCCGACAGAGGGACGGAGCGAGCTCGGGGCAAACGGGTCCTTCTGAATTCGCCGGCCGGTCGGAGATCAACGAAGATCGGCTGGTCCCCCTCGTCCAGGAGGCGCTTGGCATACTCCGCCGGGATCGCCAGGACCGGCCCGCCCGTGCCGTGGCCGGCCGGAGCAGGCAGGGTGGCCAGGAGGCTCCAGAGCGCTGACAGCACGCACCATCTGAGCGCACGCCTCACGGACTCGCCTCCTTCCGAAGTGCCACGACCACGAGTTGGTTGCCCGTCTCCTTCAACGTGAACTGGATCAGGTCTCCGGGATTGAGGCCCCGCAAGAGCTTCGAGTCCTCCATGCGGAAGCCCATGGTCATGGAACCCATCAGGCCGGGAATTGGCTCGTGGGTAACAAAGATCAGGTTCGTCTCCGGCGAGACCCCCCGAACGATCCCTTTCACCGACCAGCTCCGCTCTCCCGCCTGGCGATCCGCCACCTGCTTCGCCGTTGTCAGCTCGCGCTTGAGCCTGATGACCTCCTGTCCCCACCAGTGGTAGCCGAAGAGGTAGCCGGTGCCCAGAGCAATGTTCACCAGGATGACGACCTTATAGAGCCGCATCGCTCTCTCTGGCTCCCTGGCTCAATGGACGTGCATGCGCGGCGCGGCGCTGCCTCATCGCTCCACCGGGTATCCCTTCTTCACCCACACAGGGAATCCCTCATCCATCACCGCGAGATTCCGGTAGCTCTGGCCCCGAAGAAAGTGATACGCGGTCTCGATCTCCTGCGACGGGCAGGCACAGTAGAGAACCACCAGGCCGGCCTTCGGGATCCCCTGAAATCGGCTTCGCAGCTCACTAAGCGGAACGGAGCGGGCGCCGGGGAGATGGCCCTTCTGATACTCTTCCTCCGGCCGGAGGTCGATGAAGACCAGCGTCTGTCCCGATTCCAACAGGAGCTTGACGTATGCGGCCTTGATGGTCAGAACTGTCCAGTCCTCGCCATGGCGGGCCACCACGGGCATTGCCGCCAGGACGCTCCAGAGGGCGCTCAACGCCCACCACCTGAGCGCGCGCCTCACTCACTCAACTCCTTCCTAAGCGCCGCGAACATGGGGTTGTTCAATGCACGTGCTCCTCCGGGGCCGGTGCCCGGGGCACTTCCTTGTCAAGACGGTCGATCTCCCGAAGCAACCGCGGGATCTCCGTCCAGCCCGGGGCTTCACCGGGAATCCAGCGCGCCCGGACGTACCCCTGGCGGTCGATGAGGAACTCCATGTGCCGAGGAACCGGCGGGACGCTCTCGGGCGCGAGCGTCCGGCGGAAGAGCGTGTAGGTCTCGACGATCTCCTGGTTCCCGTCCACGACCACGGGGAAATTCATCGCGCGGGCCCCGAGCTTCCGGTAGATCCGGGGAGCGTCGCGCATCGGGACCGAGATGACCCTGGCTCCCGCGCGACCGATCTGACTCCAGGCCAGGTCGAGCTGCTCGAGGCGCGGGAGCGAGCCGGGCAGGGTGAAGAGGACTAGGTGGACCATGGCCCACCCCCGGTGCTCCTTCAGGGTTTCTCCCGGCCCGACCCCGATCCCGAATTCGAAGTCCGGGGCCACGAGCCAGGGGGTTAGCTCGACCACGGGGCTGAGGAGGCGGGCTGGCTCAGCTGCTGCCAAACCTCGGAGGAAGTTGATCAGGTCCCACCGCTCCTCCTCGCTCAGGCGATCCTTGAACCCCGGCATGGGGCTCCCCTTGATCCCGTAGGTCAGCCACCAGAAGAGGTCTCCGGCGGTATGGTCGGCAGTGTGCTTGGCGGTGAGGTCCGCCGGCTTCTTGGGGAGCCCGCGCGCGGCGGGTCCGTCGCCGTAGCCCGCCACGCCGTGGCAGACCGCGCAGTGCTCCTGGTAGAGGCGTGCCCCGTTGGCCACG
>CAYFIG010000217.1:0-4028 GCA_964342905.1 uncultured bacterium | reverse complement strand
GACTACACGGTGGACGAGACCGGTACCCAGGTGATGGAAGGGAGCCGGACCGAACCCGTGAAGTTCGAGGAGTACTGGACGTTTGTTCGCCCGGTCGGGCCGAATCCCTGGAGGCTCAGCGCGATCCAGCAATCTCAATAAATTTGCGAGGAAGGCGTCTTCTCATCTGAGCGGGAGTAAGCCGCTGCCAACCCGAACTCGGATATCATCCTGACGACTCGCCCGAAAGAGGAGAATCATGGAGCTGTGGCTTGACTATCTAAAGACCTTTGGCTGGGGGATAGTGGGTGCCATTACGATGGCCGTGTCCCTCTGGATCTTGTTAAGAATCTTCACTTGGCTCACGCCTGTAGACGAGTGGGAGGAACTGAAAAAGGGAAACCTTGGGATCGCCATCATCATGGCTGCTGTGGTTCTCGGGTTTGCGATTGTGATCGGGTTTATGGTGGCCCCTCCTCCCGTGAGTAAGTAGCCATAGTCTCCACTTCGCTCATGTACCGCGTGATGCCGACGAAGTGAAGATTGCCGGCCTGAGTTTTTTGACGATCTGCGGAGAAGCTAGGAAAGCCCCCCAGAACTTACTGATCTAGGGCCTTATGGAGCTTATGGTGGCGAGGGCCGCTGTTTTGTAACATGCTAATCTCGTTAGCATGAGCGTGGGGGCTCACTCATTCTGGAAGTTCCGCCCGGCAGGAACGGGAGCAGTCACGTCGTGAAGGGAGCGGGATGGATCGGTTAGCGGGCAAAACCGCGATCATCACGGGGGGGAATACGGGGATCGGGCGCGCGGTGGCGCTTGGGTTTGCCGAGGAGGGCGCCGACGTGGCCGTGGCCTACATCGCCCGCGAGCCCGAAACGGAGACGCTCGTTCAGGCGATCCAGAAGAAAGGCCGGCGCGCGCTGGCGGTGAGGACCGATGTCACGGTCGAGGCAGATGTCCGCGCCATGGTGGCTCTCGTCCGGGAGCGCTTCGGGCAGATAGACATCCTCGTCAACAACGCGGGCATTCAGAAAGCGCAGCCGATCACCGAGATGTCGGTGGAAGACTTTGACCGGATGATTGCGGTGCACATGCGGGGGACGTTCCTCTGTTGTCGTCACGTGGTGCCGCACATGATCGAGCGCGGCGCGGGCCGGATCATCAACGTGGCGTCCCAGCTGGCGTACCTCGGCCGACCGCGGTACACCGCGTATTCGGCGGCGAAGGGCGGGGTGCTCGCGTTCACCCGCGCGCTGGCGCAGGAGCTGGCGCCCTCCGGCATTCTCGTCAACGCCGTGGCACCCGGCCTGATCGACACGGGGTTCGACCCGCTGCCGGAGGACGCGAAGCGCGCCCACGCCGCGTCGCTGCCGCTCAAGCGCCTGGGGACGCCGGAGGACCTCGTCGGGCCCTTCGTGTTCCTGGCGTCGGAAGAGGGCCGGTATTTCTGCGGCCAGACGCTCCACCCGAACGGCGGCGAGGTCATGCCGTGACTGGCCGAGGTCGCCGCCGACGCGTGGGTCACCTCACGGGGAGGATCAGTCGATGAAGCTCCTCATCGTCAACCCGAACAGCTCCGACACCGTGACCGCCGCCGTCATGGAGTCGGCCCGGCACGCCGGAGACCCGAGCACCGAGCTGATTGCCGTGACAACGAAGGGCGGAACGCGCAACATCGATTCGGCGTTCGGGGACTATCTCTCTGGCGCGTACACGATCCGCACCACGCTGGAGGCCGTTCAGTTGCACAAGCCGGACGCGGTGGTCCTGGCCGGCTTCGGCCGGGTCGGGATCGACGCGCTCAAGGAAGCGCTCGTGATTCCAGTCGTGTCGATCTCGGAAGCCTCCATGGCGCTCGCGTGTCTCCTCGGCCACCGCTTCACGACGCTCACCATGCTCCAGCAGTTCATCCCGTACCAGCAAGACCTTGTTCGCCTCTTTGGGTTCGAGGCCAAGTGCGCGTCCGTCCGTGCGATCAACGTGAATGTGGAGGAGTGCGTGACCAACCGCGAGACAACCCTCCGGGAGCTCACGGAGCAAATTCAAAAGATCGTCGCCGAGGACCGGGCCGAAGTCGTGATCCTCGCGTGCGCCGGCCTTTGCGGGTATGATGCCGAGCTCTCGCGGCTGGCAGGCGTGCCGGTGCTCGACCCCGTGGCGGTGGGGGTCAAAGTCGCCGAGACCCTCGTCGGCCTCGGCCTGTCGCACTCGAAAGTTCGAAAATTCGCCTATCCCCCACAACCGCTCGAGCACTACCTTTAAGCCGGCAACCCCTTGGGGCTTGCTAACGCCGGGTAAGCGTGGTAGAAGACGGGAAACGGAATCAGGAGGTGCGTGACATGGCGCGTGCGGGTTTATTCTCTGGATGGATTGCGCTCCTGTTGACAGCGTTACAACTGGTGGGAGTAGTGCCGATCCCGGCCTCAGAGGCGGCCGAGTTCCGGCTGAAGGGAGTCTCCAACAGCCGGCCCCAGGTCCAGTTCAAGATGTGGGAGTGGATGGAGCAGGAACTGCCCAAGAAGACCAACGGTCAGGTGAAGCTGGACGTGACGAGCCTGCCGGAGTTGGGACTGACAGGCTTTGAGTTGGTGCGGGTGATGAAGGCGGGTCTGGTGGATATGGCCGATGTCCTCCCCACGTATGTGTCCGGGGACGTGCCGTTGATCGAAGGGGTGGACCTGCCCGGCTTCTTCAGCCTGGATGAGTTTGACAAGTCCCACAAGGCTCACCTCGCGTGGCACAAGGTCATGAAAGCCAACGAGGCGAAGTTGGGCGGGGTATTTATCGGCTCCTACGCGTACGCGTACCAGGTTCTCTACAGCCGCAAACCGATCCGGGACCTCGCGGACCTGAAGGGGACGAAGGTGCGGGTGTTCGGCGCCGCCCAAACGGATTTCGTGAGGGCCCTGGGGGCTGAGCCCGTTTCGATCCCCGTGGCCGAGGTGTACACCGCGCTGGAGCGGGGCACCGTGGACGCTGCGATCACAGGGACCATCGCGGGCTTCAGCCTCAAATGGTACGAGGTGACCAAATACATGGTGGACGTCCAGATAGGGCCGGTCATGATCGCGATGGTCGTCAGCAAGAAAGCCTGGGACAAACTCCCCGCCGAGCTTCGGAAAGCCCTGGAAGGAGTGGGGGCCGAACTCACCGTGAAAGGGTGGGAGTTGGCCCGCGCAAGCACGACGGATGGGATAGAGGAGAATAAGAAGAAGGGGATGCAATGGATCGCCATTCAGCCCGGGTGGAAACCTGTCATACGGGAAGCGGTCCAGAAGAGCGTCCTACCGGGCTGGGCGAAGCGGGCCGGCGCCGACGGGAAGACGGCGTTCAACGAGGTCCTGGCCTCTTTTGCGGGCTTCACCATCCCATAGGGACTTTGCCGGCGAGCGGGAGACTCTTGCCAAACAGGGATTTCCGGGGTTAGTGTAAGCTCGACTGGATCAGGCTGAGAGGAGGCCGATATGGGACTCGGGGGCAAGGTCGCGATCATCGGCACCGGCACCATCAAGTTCGGCGAGAACTTCCACCAGAGCCTCACCGACATGATCTACGAGGCGGTGAGCCTGGCGCTTGGGGACGCCAAGATCGAGTCCAGAGAGCTCCAGGCCGCCTGGCTCGGCTGCTACGAGCCCATGCTCTATGGCTTCGAGGGAAACTCCGGCACCTTCGTCTCCGATCCCTTGAACCTCTTCCCGATCCCGGTCACGCGCGTCGCGGCCTATTGCGCCACGGGCATTGAGGCGGTGCGGAACGCGGCACTGGCAGTGGCCTCGGGGGAGTACGACCTGGTTCTGGCAGTGGGGGCGGAGAAGATGCGCGAGGTCCCCTCGCGGGGGAGCCTGGTCGCTCAAGCGGTGAACCGAGGGCACCCGGTCCTCTCGAAGGGGCGCACCGCGCCGGGGATGTTCGCCCTCCTCGCCACCCGGTATATGAAGGAGTACGGGGCCACCGAGGACGCGCTGGCCGCCGTGGCCATGAAGAACCACTACCACGGCTCGCTGAACCCGAAGGCCCACTTCCAGAAGGAGATCACCCTGGAGCAGTA
>CAYFIG010000216.1:0-4040 GCA_964342905.1 uncultured bacterium | reverse complement strand
CCAAGTCTCAGCGCGAGTACTACCTCCGCGAGCAGATGAAGGCCATCCAGAAAGAGCTGGGGGAGGCCGACGAGCGGACCCAGGAGCTCGAGGAGCTCAGGCAAAAGATCGAAGCAGCCGGCATGTCAGAGGAGGCCCGCAAAGAGGCCCTGCGTGAGCTCGACCGGCTCGCCAAGATGCCGCCCGCGGCCGCGGAGTACACGGTCACCCGCACGTATCTGGATTGGCTCATCGCGCTCCCGTGGCAGAAGGAGACCACGGACCAGGTGGAGATCACGGCGGCCCGGCAGATCCTGGACGCGGACCACTGGGGGCTCGAGAAGGTCAAAGAGCGGATCCTCGAGTACCTCGCGGTGAAGAAAATCCGGCCCGGCGGCAAGGATCCGATCCTCTGCTTCGTGGGGCCACCCGGGGTGGGGAAGACGTCGCTCGGGAAATCCATCGCGCGCGCCCTCGGACGGAAGTTCGTCCGGATCTCGCTGGGGGGCATGCGCGACGAGGCCGAGATCCGTGGCCACCGCCGAACCTACATCGGGGCGCTTCCGGGCCAGATCATCCAGGGGCTCCGTCGCGCCGAGTCCAAGAATCCGGTGTTTATGCTGGACGAGATCGACAAGCTCGGGATGGATTTCCGCGGGGACCCGGCCTCGGCCCTGTTAGAAGTGCTCGATCCCGAGCAGAATGCCAGCTTTCGGGACCATTATGTGGACGTGCCCTTCGATCTCTCGAAACTGCTCTTTATTACCACGGCGAACATTCTGGACCCTGTACCCCCGGCGCTCAGGGACCGGATGGAGACCATCGATCTGCCCGGGTATACCGAGGAAGAGAAGGTCGCGATCGCGCAGCGGTACCTCATCCCGAAGCAGGCCGCGGAGCATGGCCTGACGCCTGGCACCCAGATCGACTTTACCGAGGACGCCCTCCGCCTGCTGATCCGCCACTACACGCGGGAGGCCGGGCTCAGAAACCTGGAGCGGGAGATCGCCACCCTCTGCCGAAAAGTGGCTCGGTGGCGGGCCGAGGGCCAGACCGACCCTGTCACGATCACACCGGAGGCCGTCAGCGAACTGCTGGGAGCGCCCAAGTATCTCCGGGAGGAGCTGGAGGAGCGGACCCGGGTGCCGGGAGTGGCGGTTGGGCTGGCGTGGACCCCGGCCGGAGGCGACCTGCTGTTTGTCGAAGCCACGCGTATGAAGGGAGGCAAGACCCTGACCCTCACAGGCCAGCTCGGCGACGTCATGAAAGAGTCGGCCCAGGCTGCGCTCTCCTGGGTCCGGTCTCATACGGCCGAGCTCGGGATCGCGCCCAACTTCTGGGAAACCTCGGACATTCACCTCCACGTCCCGGCCGGAGCTATCCCTAAGGACGGCCCGTCCGCAGGGGTGACCATGGTCACCGCCCTGGTGTCGCTTCTGACCGGTCGCCAGGTTCGACCTGACTCGGCGATGACCGGAGAGATCACCCTGTCGGGCCGGGTGCTCCCGGTGGGGGGTATTAAGGAGAAGGTTCTGGCCGCCAAGCGAGCCGGGGTCAAGGTGGTCTTCCTCCCCCGGCGGAACGAGAAGAACTTAATCGAGGACGTGCCTCGGGCAGTTCGCGAAAGCCTGACTTTTTACCTCGTAGATTCCATTGACGAGATCGTTGACCGAGCCTTCACCGTGCGGGCAGGCCAACCCTCAGAGACCCTTCTGGGTTCCCCCAACTGAGACCCGAAACACTAAACTGGGTTGATTGACAGTACGCTCTCGTTTCCCTAACATATGTTTTAGCCTTGAAAAGCCGAGTTCTGTTTCTTCTCATCCTGCTAGCGGGGCTCAGTGGCGGAAACCAATCCGCGTTTGCGGGTGTCGCCCGCTTCGTGGATCAAGAGGGAGTGGTCCACTTCACGAACGCCCCAACGGATTCTCGCTATCAATGGTACACGGAGGCATCGGGGACGGCTTCGGGCTGGCTTCGAGTCCCCGATAGCCGGCAGAATGGGTACGCGCTCGAGATCTTGCAGGCCGCTGAGCGGTATGGGGTGGAGGCGAAGCTGGTGGAAGCGGTGATCGGCGTGGAGTCAGCCTTCAACCCATGGGCTGTCTCTCGCAAGGGAGCCCGCGGGCTTATGCAGCTTATGCCCCAGACCGCATCCTTGCTTGGTGTCCGGAACTCATTCAGCCCTGGCCAGAACATCGAGGGCGGGGTGCGCTACCTCCGCCATCTGCTTGACCGCTACCGTGGGAACCTTCCGCTCGCGCTCGCGGCCTATAACGCCGGGGCCCAGGCGGTGGACCGGTACCGTGGCATTCCCCCGTACCCGGAGACCCACGAGTACGTCCAGCGGGTTCTCAAACTCTACGGCGGCGACCCGCAGGGCGGGCTCACGCCCCAGTTTATCTACCGCTATGTGGACGCGGCGGGAACGGTTACCTACACGAACATCCCGCCGCTGCTCCCGCGTCCCCGCTCGCAGTAGCCGCCGCTCTCGCTCCGCTGCCCTCGGCAACTACTGCGCCCATCGGTGCCAGATGAGGTCGAGGAAGCGGTCCAGAAACCCATCCTTCACGAAGATGTCCACGGCTTCCCGGGTCGCCTGGTGGTCCATCCCCCAGAGCGCGGCGCGCTTGCCGTGGTCGGAGTTCATCTGGACAAAGATGTGCCGATCTCGAGTGAAGGCCACCGGGAGCTCCTCGTAGATCTGGGCCGTGAAGGCATTCGCCCCCGGCCCGCCGATGGTGATGGCGGGGAACAGCTCAGCCATCTCGTGGTTCAGCGCCCACATATCGGTGACGACCACCGCCGACCGGCTTCCCTGTCCCCGCGTGTTGATCAGCCGCTTCAGCTCGTACGCGATCGGGCGGTCCTCCTCTTCCGGGAGGATCCCATAACCGACCACGAGGAGCACGGTGGACCGGATGTCGAAGTAGCGCGCCATGACCCGGCTTACTTGATGAGCTTGGAGAGGAACCGGAAGTCCTCTGTGTCCGCCGTCCCGAGGAGCTGGAAGAGCACGCTCTCGGTGGAGGTGACCGCTACCCCCGCCTGACGGAGTTGGTCCAGGGCGATCTGCCAGCTCTCCCGTCGCCGGGAGCACGTGGCATCGGCGACCACGTGGACCCCGTACCCTTCGGCGAGGAGGTCGAGGGCGGTCAGCAGGACGCATACGTGAGCTTCAATGCCCGTGAGGACCACCTGCCGAGCCCGCGTCGCCTTGAGTCGCTCGGCGAAGCCCTCGGCCCCGCAGCAGGAGAACGCCACCTTCTCGATGGGCTCCGCTTCTCCCAGGGACTCCTTCAGCTCCGGGAGGGTGTGGCCGAGCCCCTTCGGGTACTGCTCGGAGACCTGGATCGGGATGCCGAGACGCCGGGCGGCCGTGGCGAGGATCTTGATGTTCTTGACCACCTCCTCCCGGTGCTCCGGGTCCATGGCAGCGAACAGCCGCTCCTGAACGTCCACGACCAGGAGGAGGCTCCCGTCCCTGGCGAGTCTCGCGGGGGTTCCCATCGAGGTCTCCTTGGATCAGGCGTGCCCGGACCAAGCCTCAGCACGTTGGATAGCCTCGGCCACGGGCTTGGGAGCTATTGTCTCATGTCCCTCCAGCTTCGCAAGGCCCAGCGTCCACGGTTGAGTGTCAGCCGATCAGGGAACGAACCAGCGGTCGAGGCCACGGTACTGGATCGCTTCTGCCAGATGCTCGGCGAGGATGGCCTCGTGTCCCTCGAGATCGGCGATTGTGCGCGCGACCTTGAGGAGGCGGTCATGGCCGCGGGCGGAGAGGCCGAAGCGGGACATGGCCAGAGCCAGGAGGCGCTGGGCGTCAGCGGGGAGGGGACAAAAGCGGCGGACCTGCTTGGCAGTCATCTCGGCATTTCGGCGGATTCCGATCTTGGCGAAGCGTTTGATCTGGAGGGCGCGGGCTTTCACGACTCGCGCCCGGATCGCCTCGGAGGATTCACCGGCCGGGTCCTCGGCCAGCTCGGCGTAGGGGACTGCAGGAAGCTCGAGGTGGAGATCGATCCGGTCGAGCAAAGGGCGCGAGAGCCGCGCCAGGTAGC
>CAYFIG010000215.1:0-4050 GCA_964342905.1 uncultured bacterium | reverse complement strand
GCCGGCACCACCTTGGAGACGGCCAGGTAGTCGAGGAAGAAGAGCGGCGCGGCGCCGTGGACCACGAGGTCGTTCACCCCCATGGCCACCAGATCGATCCCCACCGTGTCATGGCGATCGAGCATTACCGCCACCTTGAGCTTGGTGCCGACCCCGTCGGTGGAGGCCACCAGGACTGGCTCCCGGTAGCCTGACGGCACGCGGAAGAAGCCTGCGAAGGCGCCGATCCCGCCGAGGACTTCGGGGCGAAAGGTTTTCATGGCCAAGGGGATGATCCGGCGGACCGCTTCGTCCCCCGCCTCGATGTCAACGCCAGACTGCTTGTACGTGAGCGGGTCCATGCGAGCTTGTGTGGGTGAAACTCAAAGGGACGCCCTCGACGCCGGCCGGGGTCGCTGGTCCCCGCGGTGACTACACGTCGAACAGACGGAGCTGCGGCGTGTCCTCTGGTTCGAAGCCCACCTTGTAGCCGCCGGTGAAGCAGGCATGGCAGAAGTGGCTGGGATCGGCCCCGGTCGCCTTCAGCATCCCGTCTAGCGAGAGGTATCCCAGGCTGTCGGCGCCCAGATAGCGGCGGATTTCCTCCACGTTGTGGCTTGAGGCGATCAGCTCCTTCCGGGTAGGGGTGTCGATCCCGTAGTAGCACGGCCACTGGATCGGCGGAGAGGAGATTCGCACATGGACCTCCCGGGCGCCGGCGCTCCGGATCATCCTGACGATCTTCTGGCTGGTGGTGCCGCGCACGATGGAGTCGTCTACCACGACGACCCGGCGGCCCGCCAGCGTCTCCCGCATCGGGTTCAGCTTCACTTTGACCCCGAAGTGGCGGATCCCCCGGCTGGGCTCAATGAAGGTGCGCCCCACGTAGTGGTTGCGGATCAGCCCGACCTCGAAGGGGATCCCCGACTCCTCGGCGAACCCGAGGGCAGCGCCCATCCCCGAGTCGGGGACCGGGATCACGATGTCAGCCTGGGCTGGGTGCTCGCGGGCCAGCTGGTGCCCCAAGGTCTTGCGCACCGTATAAACGTTGCGCCCCCAGAGGAGGGAGTCCGGCCGCGCGAAATACACATACTCAAACACGCACTGGAGCCGCTCCTTGGGCGGGAAGGGCTTGAGCGAACGCACCCCTTGCGCCGTGATGAACAGGATCTCGCCAGGCTCCACGTCGCGGACAAACTCAGCCTCCAGCAGATCAAGGGCGCAGGTTTCGGAGGCGATGATCCAGGCCTCCCCGAGCTTTCCCAGCGAGAGCGGACGAAAGCCGTAGGGGTCCCGGACGGCGATCATGGAGTCGGGGGTCAGCAGAAGAAACGAGTACGCGCCGGAGACCCGGTTGAGCGCCTTGGGGAGCTGCTCCTCTAGCGAAGCCCCCTCGGAGCGGGCGAGGAGGTGGAGGATCACCTCGGTGTCGGAGTTTGACTGAAAGACTGCGCCATCCTTCTCCAGCTCGGCCCTGAGGGCCTCGGCGTTTACGAGGTTGCCGTTGTGGGCAATCGCCACCGGTCCCAGGGCGGTGTTAGCCATGATGGGCTGAGCATTCTTGAGGGTCGAGGTGCCAGCGGTTGAGTAGCGGACATGGCCGATGGCGCAGTGCCCGGGAAGGCGCCGGAGCCGCTCCCGAGAGAAGACGTCGGCGACCCATCCCATGGCGCGCTCGACGTGGAGGGACTGGCCATCGGTGGCAGCGATCCCCGCCGACTCTTGGCCGCGGTGCTGGAGGGCGTAGAGTCCCAGGTAGGCGAGGTTCGCGGCCTCGGGATAGTTCCAGGCGCCGAAGATCCCACACTCGTCGTGGAACTTATCGTCAGACGTGGCGCGCAAAGCCGTTCCTCCAGGCGTGGCTCAGTTGTTCCAGCGAGAGATCCACCATGAGCTGCCCACCGATCCGGATCGTCGAGCGCTCGCCCCCAACCGTTCCGATCCATTTCCAGGGCACGTGCCACTCCCGCATCAGCCCCTCGAAATGACGCTGGGCCTCCCGTGGGACCGACACCACGATCCGCGACGGCCCTTCGCCGAACAGGATTGCGTCCGGTCGGACCCCGGCCGGCAGCGCGACGGCGGCACCGACGAGCGCGGGCCCGGTGATGCAGGCTTCGGCCAGAGCCACCGCGAGGCCTCCTTCCGAGCAATCATGCGCCGAGGCGCACAGGCCTGCCTCGATCGCGGTTCGGACCGCGGACTGCGCTTCGCGCTCCAACTTGAGGTCGAGCGGCGCCAGCGGTCCGGCCAACTTGCCATGGCAGCTCCAGAGATACTCGCTGCCTCCCAGGCTTACGGCGTCGGGACCAAGCAGGGCAATTCGATCCCCTGCCCCTTTGAACCACTGGGTGGTACGCCGCTCGACCTCATCCAGGAGCCCCGCCATGCCGATGATCGGGGTCGGGAGGATGGCGCGCCCCTCGGTCTCATTGTAAAAGGAGACGTTGCCGCTTACCACAGGGATTTCAAGGGCCTGACACGCGTCCACAATCCCTAGAACCGCCTGGGAGAACTGCCACAGGATCTCAGGCCGCTCGGGGGAGCCAAAATTCAGGCAGTCGGTCACCGCCAGCGGACGGGCGCCCGAGCACGCCAGGTTCCGGGCAGCCTCCGCGACTGCCATGGCGGCGCCGACACGCGGCTCCAGAAACACGTAGCGACTGTTCCCGTCAGTGGTGAGGGCGATGGCCTTCCGGGTTCCCTTGATCCGGAGCACTGCGGCATCCGAACCGGGGAGTACCAGACTGTTAATCCCGACCTGATGATCGTACTGGCGCCAGACCCACTCCTTGGAGGCCACAGTGGGGGCCGCCACGAGGGACAGCAGCGCCTGCTCATAGCTAGCCGGCTCGGGGAGGCTCAAGGGATCGAAGGCCTGGAGGGAATCGAGCCACCGTGGCCGCTCCACCGGCTTCGTATAAACCGGTGCTTCCTCGGTGAGAGCTTTCACCGGCACCTCGGCCACCAGCTGCCCCTCCATCCGGACCTGAAGGATCCCGTCACCGGTCACCCGGCCGATCTCCACGGCGTCCAGCTCCCACTTGGCGAAGATCTCGCGGACCTCGGCCTCCCGCCCCTTGGCCACCACGAGGAGCATCCGTTCCTGGGACTCGGAGAGCATGATCTCGTACGGGGTCATCCCGGTCTCCCGCTGGGGTACCCGAGAAAGCTCGATCTCCATCCCCGTTCCGGCGCGGGCAGGCATCTCCGAGCTCGCGCAGGCTAGCCCCGCTGCCCCCATATCCTGGATCCCCACCACCGCGCCCGTGGCCATGGCCTCCAGGCAGGCTTCGAGGAGAAGCTTCTCTGTAAAGGGGTCGCCGACCTGAACGGTCGGGCGCTGCTCTTCGGCCCCGGCCTCGAAGCTGGCCGAAGCCATCGTAGCGCCATGGATCCCGTCGCGCCCGGTCTTGGCTCCGACATAAAAGACCGGATTCCTGACCCCCTCGGCGCGCGCCCGGAAAATCCGATCCTTCTCCACGAGCCCCACGCACATGACGTTCACCAGCGGGTTGCCGTCGTACTCGGGGGCAAAGGCCACCTCGCCGCCGACGGTGGGGACGCCAATGCAGTTCCCATACCAGGAGATCCCGGACACGACGCCGGTGGTCAAATAACGGTTCTTTTCTTTCTCCGGATCCCCAAAGCGAAGCGAGTCCAGGAGTGCAATGGGGCGCGCTCCCATGGTGAAAATATCGCGGAGAATCCCGCCCACGCCGGTGGCAGCGCCCTGAAACGGTTCGATGAACGAAGGGTGGTTGTGGCTCTCGATCTTGAGGACCAGGGCCAGGCCGTCTCCCAGGTCCACGATTCCCGCATTCTCCCCGGGCCCCTGGAGGACGTGGGCTCCGTTGGTGGGGAGCCGGCGGAGGAAGGCCCGGGAATGTTTGTAGGCGCAGTGCTCGGACCAGAGAGCGGAGAAGAGGCCGAGCTCCGTAAAGGTGGGTTCACGGCCGAGGCGCGCGATGATCCGGTCGTACTCCTCGGCGCTCAGGCCGTGAGCCACGGCCAGTTCGAGCGTGACCTTAGGTTCGACCCAGGTCAACCCGATCGCCTACTGCTTGACGA
>CAYFIG010000214.1:0-4084 GCA_964342905.1 uncultured bacterium | reverse complement strand
CCCCCCGCGCAGGAGCCGGCGGCCCTCGGCCGCCACGGTCTCGCCCGTGAAGCCGAAACGCTTGAGCAGCTCCTTGAGGGGCGCGGAGGCCCCGAAGTCGCGGCGCGCCACCACGGCGCCGTCGATGCCCACATATCTGCGCCAGCCGAAGGACGACGCCGCTTCGACTGCGACCCGGGCCCGCACCTCAGGGGGGAGGACCTCCTCGCGGTAGCGCTGGGGCTGGTGCTCGAAGATCTCCCAGGACGGCATGCTCACGACACGGGCTCTGACCTTCTCGGCCACGAGCTTCTCATACGCGTTGATACACCACTGAACCTCAGAGCCGGTGGCCATCAGGATGACCTCCGGGCCACCGGGCGAATCGGCCAGGACGTAGGCCCCGCGGTGGAGGCCCGAGGCCGGCGCGTACCGGGTGCGGTCAAGCGTCGGGAGCTTCTGGCGGCTCAGGATCAGGGCCACAGGCGAATGGCGGAGCGCCTCGGGGCGCCGCTTCAGGTCCATGATGAAGCGCCACGCCTCCGCGCACTCGTTGGCATCGGCCGGCCTGAGCACCACCAGGTGGGGGATCGCGCGCAGGCTGGCCAGGTGCTCGATCGGCTGATGGGTCGGGCCATCCTCGCCGACCCCGATCGAGTCGTGGGTGAAAATGTGGATGACGGGAAGCTCCATCATGGCGGCGAGCCTGAGCGTGGGGCGCGCGTAGTCGGAGAAAATCAGAAAGCCCGAGCCGTAGACACGGAGCCGGGCCAGGCCGCTGCCGTTAAGGATTGCTCCCATGGCGTGCTCGCGGACACCGAAGTGGAGGTTCCTGCCGGCGCAATCCTCGCGCTGGAAATCCCCTCCGTCCTTGATGCGGGTCTTCGTTGACGGAGTCAGGTCCGCGGAGCCTCCGATGAGCCAGGAAACTCGCCGAGCAATGGCGTTGAGGATCTCGGCGCTGGCGTCCCGCCCCGCGATCCCGTCGGCGTCCGCCGGAAAGGAAGGAAGCTCGCGGTCCCACCCCCGGGGAAGCTCGCTCGCCTGAAGGAGATCCCACTCAGCTGCGAGCTCGGGATACGCCTTCCGGTAGGCCTCCAAGCGTGCCTCCCACTCCAGCTGCCAGCGCCTGCCGCGCTCGACCGCCGCGCCTATGTGCCGCCGCACCTCATCAGGGACCAGGAACTGGGCATCGGGAGACCAGCCGTAGCGCTCCTTGGTGAGCCGCACCTCCTCTTCTCCGAGCGGCTCGCCATGCGCGCCTGAAGTATCTTGTTTATGCGGGCTGCCATACGCGATGTGGCTGTCCACGATGATGAGCGAGGGGCGCTGGGTTTCCGCCAGCGCGGTACGGAGGTTGCGGTCGAGCTGATCGAGGTCGTTGGCGTCCCCCACCCGCTGGACGTTCCAGTGGTAGCCCATGAAGCGGGTCGCCACGTCCTCGGTGAAGGCCAGCGCGGTGTTCCCCTCGATGGTGATCCGGTTGTTGTCGTAGATCCAGATCAGGTTGGAGAGCCCGAGGTGACCGGCCAGCGAAGCCACCTCGGCCGACACGCCTTCCATCAGGTCGCCGTCGCCGCAGACGGCGAAAATTCGGTAGTCCGCTATGGTGTGACCAGGGCGATTGAAGTGGGCGGCGAGCCACCGCTCGGCGATGGCCATCCCGACGCTGTTGGCCACGCCCTGGCCGAGCGGGCCAGTGGTGGTCTCTACCCCGGGACAGAGGCCGCGCTCCGGGTGACCCGCGCACTTGGAGTCCCACTGCCTGAAGTT
This sequence comes from uncultured bacterium, assembly GCA_964342905.1. GTDB lineage: Bacteria > Methylomirabilota > Methylomirabilia > Rokubacteriales > CSP1-6 > CAYFIG01. The sequence goes on along the minus strand of CAYFIG010000214.1, from coordinate 2,332 downwards.
CTTGATGTCCTCCAGGGAGACGTTGTAGCCGGTGAGGTGGAGGAGCGAGTAGAGAAGCATCGAGGCGTGGCCAACCGAGAGGACGAAGCGGTCCCGACCGGGCCACTCAGGATCTTTCGGGTGATGCCTCAGGTGGCGGTCCCAGAGGACGAAGGCGACCGGGGCAAGCGCCATGGGTGTGCCGGGGTGGCCGGACTTGGCCTTCTGGACCGCGTCCATGGAAAGGGTGCGGATCGTGGTGATGCAGAGGTCTTCAATGGTCTGGGGAGGCATGGAGCGGATCCTCCTTCTTTGGATCGGAGGCACTTTAGGCTCAAGGGGTCGCCGCTGTCAAACGCTGATTGGCCCAAACACTTTGACATTTCAGCACAATTTTTCTAGTATACGGTGATGGGTGTTCCCCGATCTCCCTCCACCCCCTCAGGTTCGAGCCCGCGATGATTAAGAGCATGACCGGATATGGAAGAGCTGAGGTGGCGGGGGAGAAGCTCACCGTGGTGATAGAAGTACGCTCGCTGAATCACCGTCACCTCGATATTGCCCTCAAACTCCCCCGTTCGCTCGCTGCCCTGGAGCTCCAAGCCCGGCGGCTCATCCAGGAACAGGTTCAGCGGGGGCGTCTCGACGCGGGCGTCGATCTCCGCGTCTTCGCGCCGGGGCCGGGAAAGTTGAGGATCGATCAGGCCCTGGCCCGGGAGTACCTGGAGCTGGTCCGGGCCCTGGGTGTCGATCTTGGAGTGACAGGCACCCCGACCCTTGAATGGCTTCTGGAGCGACCGGGAGTGCTGGTTCTGGACGAGCCCGAGCCGCTGGTTGCCGAGGAGTGCTGGCCGCTCCTGGCCGAGGGGCTCACCCGAGCGCTGGCTGAGCTTCAAGCCAGGCGCGAAACGGAGGGCAGGGCACTCGCGGAGGCGATAAAGGGGCTCTGTGACTCGCTGGCGGAAGAGGTCGAGCGGATGGCCACCCGGGTCCCCGCCGCGCGTGAGCGCCAGACTCAAAGGCTCAGAGAGCGGATTCGGGAGCTCATCGGGGACGCCACGATGGACGAGGGGCGTCTGGCGATGGAGGTGGCCGTCTGGGCGGAGAAGACGGACATCACCGAGGAGCTAGACCGGCTCCGGGCCCACCTTGACCAGTTCGCCGGCCTGGTGACGACGGGTGGAGGGGTGGGCCGGACGCTGGAGTTCCTTATCCAGGAGATGAACCGAGAGGTGAACACGGTGGCCGCCAAGGCGGATGACCTGGAGCTCTCCCAGTCCACGATCGCTGCGAGGGGCCTTCTGGAGAAGCTCCGGGAGCAGGCTCAGAACATCGAATGAGGGTAGACGGAGTGGCGCGGACCCGGCTGGTGAACGTCGGGCATGGCAACGTAGTGGTCGCCGGCAGAATCGTGGCTATCGTGGCTCTGGACTCGCTGCCGGTAAAACGCCTCATCGAGGGGGCCAAGGGGAGCCTCAAGCTCGTGGATGCCACCAACGGGCGGCGGACCCGCGCCGTGATCGTGACGGAGAGCGACCACCTGATCCTCTCCTCCCTTGAGCCAGCAACCCTGGCTCAGCGGCTGGCCTCCCCGGACCGGGACCTGACCGTTGAATAGGCGGCGGGGGACGCTGGTGGTGGTATCGGCGCCCTCCGGCGCGGGAAAAACCACGCTCTGCCGGGAGGTGCGCTCCGTGGTGCCTGACCTGGCTTACTCGGTCTCGTACACGACGCGGGCACCGCGACCGGGTGAGATGGAGGGGGTCGACTTTCACTTTGTCTCCGAGGCTCTCTTTCGGGAGATGATGGCTCGGAACGAGTTCGCCGAGTGGGCCGTGGTCCACGGGAACCTTTACGGGACCTCAGCCCGCACGCTGGAGCAGGCCCTCGGGGCGGGGCGCGACATCCTGCTGGACATCGATACCCAGGGCGCGCGACAGCTCCAGAGTCGCTACCCGGAGGCGGTGCTGATCTTCGTCGTCGCCCCCTCGATCAAGGAGCTTGATCAGCGGCTCAGGGAGCGAAGGTCCGACGCCCCTCAGGATATTTCCCGGCGCCTGGCGCGGGCCCGTGAGGAGATCGCGTCCTGGCGCGAGTACGACTACCTGATCGTCAACCGTGACCTGAAGGAAGCGGTGGAGCAGCTGGCCCACATTATCCACGCGGAGCGCGCTCGCACCGATCGACTGTCGCTCAAGTTCCCGGACCTCAAGCTCCCCGAGTAGGAAGGAGGAAACGGATGGCGTTTACATCCATGGAGAAGTCGCTGGAAAAAGTCCCCAACCGATACCTGCTGGTCGTGCTGGCGGCCAAGCGGTCCCGCCAGCTCAACCGCGGAGCCACCCCGCAGGTG
>CAYFIG010000213.1:0-4085 GCA_964342905.1 uncultured bacterium | reverse complement strand
TCGACAATTACGACAGCTTCACCTACAACCTGGTCCAGTACCTGGGCGAGCTGGGGGCGGAGCTTCGAGTGTTTCGAAACGACGCCATCTCGATCGACGAGATCAAAGCCCTGGCCCCCGAGCGAATCGTGATTTCGCCTGGGCCCGGAACGCCCGATGACAGCGGCATCTCGCTCGACCTGATTCGCGCCTTCCACGCCACGATCCCTCTCCTGGGGGTCTGCCTGGGCCATCAGGCCATCGGCCAGGTCTTCGGGGGTCGCGTGAGCCGCGCCCAGCGGCAGATGCATGGCAAGACCTCCGAGATTCACCACGATGGCAAAGGACTGTTTCACGGGCTCGCCTCACCATTCCTGGCCACCCGATATCACTCGCTGGCGGTGCTCAAGGAGGGTTTCCCCGCCGAGCTCGAAATCTCAGCCCGTGCCGAGGACGGGGAGATCATGGGCCTACGCCATCGCCGGTACCCGGTCGAAGGGGTCCAGTTCCACCCCGAATCGATTCTCACCGACCAGGGGAAAGCCCTCCTCAGGAACTTCCTCTCCCTGGAAGCCCAGGGACCGGGATGAAGGTCGCGCACCTCGGCGAGCGGGGCCTGATCCGTCGGATCCGGCAGCTAGTCGGGGCCGGAGCGCCGGGCGTGGCCGTGGGGATCGGGGATGATGCGGCGGTCCTCGCGCTCGCCGACAACGCTAAGCTTCTCGCCACCACAGATCTCCTGCTGGAGGGCGTTCACTTCCGGCGGGGGTACGCAACGCCCGCAGACATCGGCTGGAAGGCCATGGCGGTCAATCTCTCCGACATCGCCGCCATGGGCGGGACCCCTCGCTTCGCCCTGGTGGCGCTGGCCTGCCCGGCAGAGACCGAAGTCGAAGCGATCGAGGCCATCTACGCCGGAATGAAGGCCGCCGCCGAGCCCCATGGTGTGGTCATCGTGGGTGGCGACACCTGCGCCTCCCCTGGCGGGTTTCTCGTGAGCGTGACACTCCTGGGGGAGCTGGCGGACGCGCCGTGCCTCCGCGCCGGGGCCCGTTCCGGCGACGCCATCGCTGTCACCGGAACCCTGGGCGAATCTGCGGCGGGGCTCGCGCTCCTTGAAACGACTATCCGCGATGGCTCGGCCATGGCAGGGAGCGGGACAAAAGCCGGAGGCCTGTCGCGCGACGCCCTTGATCAGGAGATCGTGGACAAAGTGAGCCGGGCCCACCTCCGCCCCGTGGCGCGGGTCGCTGAAGGAAAATGGCTTGGCGCTTCCTCCGCCGTCAGCGCGATGATTGACCTTTCAGACGGGCTGGCTGTTGATCTCGGCCACTTAGCCTCCGAGAGCCGCGTCGGAGCGCTGGTTCACCTCGATCGGCTGCCGATCTCTCCAGCGGTCAGGAGCGTGGCTGACGCGCTCGGGAGAGATCCGGCTGAGCTGGCGGTCGCCGGAGGAGAGGACTATGAGCTGCTTCTGACGGCGGACCCAGCCGTGGTTCAACGGCTGGCCGCAGGGCTTCAAGCCGCGACGGGAACGCCGCTCACGGTGATCGGCGAGGTCGCGGAGGCAGAGGCTGGCGTCCGGTTCGTCAACGCCAGAGGCGAGCCTGTGCCCTTAGGGGAAGGGTTCGAGCACTTCTCCACCCGCAGGGGCCGGTGACGCCCGTGGAGGCATGGGTGAGCTTGGGGCTCGTGGGCCTGGTGGTCCTGGTGGGCTGCTCCGCCCTCCTGACTGGCGCTGAGGCGGCCTATTTCTCGCTCGGTCGCGCCCGCCTCCGAAGCTTGGCCGCCGAAGACAAAACTCCTGAGACGCTCGTCCCGCTCCTGAGCCAGCCCCATGACCTCCTGGTCACGCTCCTGGTGGGGATCACGCTCATCAACGTCGCGGCCTCAGCTCTGGCGGCCGCGGTGGCCGGGCAGCTCTTTGGTCGGGGCTGGGGACTCACGATCGCTATCGGGGGGATGATCTTCCTGCTGACCGTCCTGGGCGAGGTGCTCCCGATGACTCTGGCGGTAAAGCACCCCCAGCGCTTTGCCGCCTGGGTGCGGCGACCGGTGGCGTGGCTGGCGGTCCTGCTCAAACCGGTCCGGCCCCTTCTCTCGGCCTTCACCGCGCTGACGCTTCGGGCGGTGGGATCGGCCGCTCTGAACGAGCCCCTTCTCACCACCAACGAGCTCCGCACGCTGGTGGACGTGGGCGCCCAGGAGGGAGTCGTGGCGCGGGACGAGCGCGAGATGATCCACAAAGCGCTCGAGCTGGAGGATACCCTGGTCCGGGAGGTCATGGTCCCTCGTCCCGACATGTTCTGTCTGGACATCTCCACCCCACCCCAGCAGCTCCTCGAGGCGTTGCGCGAGCATCTGCACTCGCGGGTGCCGGTGTACGAAGAGGCCGTAGACCAGATCGTGGGAATCCTCTACACGAAGGACCTGCTCCCTTACGTGCGTGGACTGCCGTCCGACTTCGACCTTCGGAGCCACCTCCATCCGCCCTACTTCGTTCCCGAGACCAAGCGTGTGGACGCCCTCCTCAAGGAGTTCCGGGCGAAGAAGCTCCAGATGGCGATCGTGGTGGACGAGTACGGGGGAACGGCGGGGCTGGTCGCCCTGGAGGATCTCCTCGAGGAGCTGGTAGGCGAGATCGCCGACGAGTTTGACGAAGAGGAGCGGCTGATCCAAGCTGTGGATGCCCGCACCTTCAGGATCTCGGGCAAGCTTCCCATCGACGAGCTGAACGCCGTCACCGGGCTCGCGCTCTCCAGCGAGGCCTACGACACTGTGGGCGGTTGGGTGCTCGAACTCTTTGGCCGGATCCCCCACAAGGGGGAGCGCATCGAGACCCCTGAGGCGATGGTGACGGTGGAAAAGGTCGAGCGCACGCGCGTCGTTGAGGTCCTCGTCACTCTCCGGACCGCGGCACCTGGCGAGGCTCCCGCATGATCGTCGCGTGGGTCATCCTCGCCTGTCTCGGTGCGACCGCCTTCTTCTCCGCGGCGGAGATGGCGTTCCTCGCCGCGAACCGCCTGCGGCTCCGCCACCTGGCCGAAGCGGGCCACGGAGTTGCAGCACGCTACCTGGAGGCGTTCTCCCGTCCGGAGTGGGTTCTCTCCACAGCCATGATGGGGGTGACTACCTCCCACATTGTCGCCTCCACCGTGGCTACCTGGGGGCTGCTGCCGCTGCTAGGGGGGGGAGCGCCGCTGGTCGTCACCCTCGTCCTCACCCCCGTCCTGCTCGTCTTCGGCGAGATCACTCCCAAGGCCATCGCGCGGGAATACGCCACGGTGTGGATCCGTGGCCTCTTCCCCGTCCTGGAGGGGGCGGCCCGCGTGCTGACGCCGCTCATCTGGCTGGCCAACACAGTGGCGGGCGGGATCCTCAGGCTCCTGCGCCAGCAGGGGACCGGAGGCTGGCATTTCGTTTCGCGGGAGGAACTGAAGCTGGTGCTCCAGATGAAGCCCGAAGAATCGGACGTGACCACCCAGGAAGCCGAGATGATCGACAAGATCTTCGACCTAGGGGAGACCACGGTGCGCGAGGTGATGGTCCCGCTGGTGGATGTTGTGGCGCTTCCCGAGACCGCCACGGCCGAGGAGGCCATCTCGCTGATCCGGGAGCGGGGGTTCTCCCGCCTCCCCGTGTTCCGGGACAGGGCGTTCAACATCGTGGGAGTGGTGACAGCCATGGACCTCCTCCGCCAGGGTGCAGAGGCGCCCACCCTCAAGGCCCTGATGCGTCCCGCCACCTACGTTCCCGAGACCAAGCGGGTCGACGATCTTCTGAGCGAGATGCGGAAGGCCCGGATCCATCTCGCGGTCGTGGTGGACGAGTACGGAGGCGCCGGGGGGATCGTGACGCTGGAGGACATCCTTGAGGAAATCGTGGGAGAGATCCAAGACGAACACGAGCGAACCCCGGCGACGATCGAGCGGCTGCCCGACGGGAGCTACTGGGTGGCCGGGCGCGTGGGAATCGAGGAACTCAACGAGACGTTGGAGTGGGATCTCCCCAAGGCGGACTACGAGACTGTGGCCGGTTTGGTCCTCGTCACCCTCCAACGGATCCCTCGGGTGGGCGAGGAATTCCGGGTCGGCCGGTACCACCTG
>CAYFIG010000212.1:0-4097 GCA_964342905.1 uncultured bacterium | reverse complement strand
CCTCCTCGCCCCCCGGTACATGAAGGAGTACGGGGCCACCGAGGACGCGCTGGCCGCCGTGGCGATGAAGAACCACTACCATGGCTCGCTGAACCCGAAGGCCCACTTCCAGAAGGAGATCACCCTGGAGCAGTACCAGCGGGCCCCGAAGGTGGCCGAGCCCCTCGGGCTCTTCGATTGCTGCCCCACCACTGACGGCGCCGCGGCCTTGGTCCTCACGCGCGCGGAGCTGGCCCACAAGTTTACCGACACCTACACGATCATCCGCGGCATCGCCTACGCAGTCACCGCGGGCTACTGGAACACCCAGTTCGACCCGTCCTGGTCCTTTACCTCCTTCCGCTCGACGCGGGAAGCGGCGCAGGCCGCGTACAAGATGGCCGGCGTCACGGACCCGGCCAAGGAGATCGACGTGGCCGAGTGCCATGACTGCTTCACGATCACCGAGATCGTGAACTACGAGGACCTGGGCTTCGCCAAGCCGGGCGAGGGGTGGAAGTTCGCCACGGGCGGGGTGACCAAGCTGGCGGGCGACCTGCCCGTGAACACCTCAGGCGGGCTCAAGTCCTGCGGCCATCCGATCGGCGCCTCCGGCGTCCGCATGATCAACAACATCCACGACCAGCTCCTGGGCCGCGCGGGCAAGATGCAGGTCAAGGAGGCCAAGATGGGCCTGGCCCACAACCTGGGCGGGCCTGGCGCGGTCTCTGCCGTCGCGGTGCTCTCTCAACCGTAAGCGAACCTCGCCACGTTCAGCATGGGCCGGGGCCCCTGGCGCTGGGTGCTCTGCCTCTCCGGGTGGTGTCTTGTGGCGTGGGGGCCCGGCGCTGTCTCCGCCGCTGACCCCTGTACGCCGAGCCGCCTCACCAAGCCGCCCACCGAGGTCCAGACCGCTCTCGTCTTCTCCGGCGGCGGAGCCAAAGGCGCCTGGGAGGCAGGCGTCGCCGCCGAGGTCGTCGCCAGGAGGGTGCCGATCACGCTCGTGGCAGGCACCTCAGCCGGCGCGCTGAACGCCACCCTGGTGGCTGCCGGGCAGGTGGACCTGCTGGAGCCTCTCTGGCGGGAGATCACCCGGGAGCAGGTTTTCTTCCTCCGCCCTTCGATCTTCTTCTCCGGGCTCCTGCCCGGGTGGCTCACGCTCTGGCAGGTGAACCGCGCCGGCTCCCTCTTCGATTCGAGCCCGTTGCGTGCCCTGATCGAATCGCGCCTGGATCTGGAGCGGGTCCGCCGGTCACCGATCCGGCTCTTGATCGTCACAGCCGACCTGGAGCGGCGGGAAAAACGTGTGTTTGACAACCGGTCGGTGAGCGTGGACGCTCTGATGGCGGCTGTGGCTGTCCCCGGGGCGTTCCCCCCTGTGGTTGTTGACGGACGCCTGCTCTTCGACGGGGGGCTCACCGGGCGGGCGCCGGTGCTTGATGCGCTTGAACTCGGTGGAGCTCTGGATCGGGCTCTCGTGGCCATGAGCTACGCCGCCGGTGAACGAGGCAGTCCCCCCACCACGATCAGGCGCGCCGTAGAAGAGGCGTTCGAGATGGGGATGACGTATCAGATCCAGCGGGATGTGGAGCTGGCTCGCCTCAAGCATCCGCAAGTGGAGATCCACCTCCTGGCCCCGTCGTCTCCGCTCCGGCTCCGCCCCTTAGAGTTCGAGCCGGCCGCCTTAACCCGGGCCCTGGAGCAGGGAAAGTCGGACGGCCTGGCGTGCCTCACAAAGCTGGGATACTGATCCCGCACACGGAGGACAACGATGGCTGAGCTGATGAAACGCTACATCGTGATGGCCATGGCCACCGAGGCTCCCTTTGACCTGACAGACCCGGACGGCGCCTTCGTACTCAAGCCCTGGAAGGATCCGGCCGCGCTCCGAGCCCTGGAAGCCTATCGGGACAACTGCTACCCCGAACTGGCGCGCGAGCTGGATGCCTGGATTCGCTCCATCAAGGCCGGGCTCCCCGTGCGGGGTGGGGTGGGGAAGCGGAACGAGCCGTTCGTGAAGGCGGCGCGGCCCGCCGCGGCCCCGGAAGTCAAGGCAAAGGTGAAGCCCAAGCGAAAGGCGGCCCCGAAGAAGAGGGTCAAGGCCGCGAGGAAACGCACACGCTAGCGGGATGGACGAGCTGGATCGCGTCGCCGACCTGATTGTCCAGGCCCGGCGGCAGGTGGTCTTCACCGGCGCCGGAGTGAGCACCGAGTCGGGGATCCCCGACTTCAGAAGCCCGGGCGGGATCTGGGATCGCTTCGACCCCGAAGAGTTCACCTACCAGAACTTCATCGCGAGCGAGGAGGGGCGCCGAAAATACTGGCAGCTCGGCCGCCAGGTCTATACGGTTGTCAAGAACGCCCAGCCGAACGCCGCGCACTCTGCCATCGCCGAGCTTGATCGGTTGGGCAAGCTCGACTGCTGCATCACGCAGAACATCGACAACCTCCACCAGAAGGCCGGGCTCCCGCCGGAGAAGGTGATCGAGCTGCACGGCAACGCCACGCGAGCCCGATGCCTCAGCTGCGAGCAACCCTACTCCCGCGACCAGATTCAGGGATGGCTGGAGTCGGGGGTGGAAATCCCTACCTGCCCTGCGTGCGGGGGGATCATCAAGCCCCACACCATCATGTTCGGCGAGGCGATGCCGGCGCGGGAGACCCTCGAAGCCGAACTGCGATCCAAGAACTCTGATCTCTTCGTAGCGGTGGGCTCCTCGCTGGTGGTCTACCCCGCGGCCATGATGCCGCTTCACGCCAAGCGGGCGGGAGCCAAGCTGGTGATTCTCAATATGAGCGAGACCCCCCATGACCCCTACGCGGACGTCCGGATCCAGGGGAAGGCCGGACCGGTGATGGATCAGATCCTCCAGCGGGTCAAAGCACGCCTCCGAGGCTAGCCGAGCCGCTCCAGGCGAGCGAGTGATCTCGGGCGCTCGCCGATCGGGTGACGATCCTCACTTGCGCTTCTGGGCTCCCTCCCCTATGCTTTGTTCGACGTTTCTAGACGAGGCGCTGTGGATACCGGGAGCTCGTTCCCAAGCGCGAGGAGATCATGGCCGCGAAGGCTGCGCGACAGTACTGGCAGCGGGCAGGCAAGGGCAAGGTCCAGCCCAAGCTGGTCGTCCTCCGGGAGGAAGAGGTCAGCGAGGCTGTCCGCGAGTGCTTCGACGAGATCACCGCGTCGCTGGGGTTTGCGGTGGTCAACGTCATTTTCCGGGCCTTCGCCAAGTACCCGCGCTTCCTGAGACTCCAGTGGGACTTCCTTCGCCCCAACGCGCTGACCCAGGACTTCTTCAATAAGACCGAGGTGATCCGGCGCCAGGCGGAGGTCAATGTCCGGGAGCACTTCACGGTGGGCGATCACCGGGCAGAGCTTCGGATGCGGGGCTCCTCCGACACCGCCGTGAAGGAGATCAAGTCGATCCTCGACTTCTTCCTCTACTGCGATCCGTTCCTTCTCCTGATGGCCTCCGCGCTGCAGTCCTCGCTGGCGGGTCAGCCGTTGTCCGGCAAGCCATGGGCTCACATCCTCCCCCAGTACACTCACCCCACGAAGGTCCAGGAGGTGCGGCTCGTGGAGATGGAGGAGGCCCCGCCAAACCTGCAGGCGGTGTACCGCGAGATCATGAAGGTCTCGGGGCTGCCGTTCGTCGCCTCCGACTACCGCGCCATGGGGCGCTGGCCCGAGTACCTGGAGCTGGCCTGGCAGGAGTGGCAGAAAAAGATTTCCACCCCCATCTACCAGCGGGAGGTGAAGAAGCTCAACGAGCTGGCCGTGGCCCTGGCCCTGGACCTCCCGTTCCCCTTCGCGATCAACGCCGAGACCCTCAGGCAGGCTGGCTTTACGCCGACGCAGATTTCCGATATCCTGGCCACCGTTGACCTCTTTCAAGGGCTCCTGCCCGGGCTGATCACCAATATTGCGGCGTTCAAGATCGGCCTCGAGGGGGGAAACCAGCCCGGACCGCGATCCTGAGGTTCCCCGCGCCACCTGAACCAATTTCCCCACCCAAGGAGGTCTTCGATGTCAACCGTGCTCTACGAGCAAAAAGACAAGATTGTGACCATCACCATCAACCGCCCCGAGGCGATGAACGCGGTAGATCCGGAGACCC
>CAYFIG010000211.1:0-4127 GCA_964342905.1 uncultured bacterium | reverse complement strand
GGGAGCGAGCTGCCAGCTCCCGAGGAGATTCCCCTCGAGGACCTCTCGCTCCACCTCCTCGAGTACGCATACCGACGCCTGCTCGAGGCCGAACGGCGGGCCGAGCCGCGGGAAGTGGAGCCCAACCCGTTCTCGGTCCTGGAGCGGATGGCCGAGATCCTCTCCCTCCTCCGCCACACCTGGTCGCTGCTCTTTTCTTCGCTTGTCGGGAGCGAGCGTTCCCGCTCAGAACTGGTGGTGACGTTCCTGGCGCTTCTCGAGCTCGTTCGACTCGGGCAGGCCCGGGCTCAGCAGCGGGAGCCCTTCGGCGAGATCGTCATCGAGCGCAGCACGGGAGAGAGTCCCAATGCCTGACCCAATCGAGATCGTGGAAGCCCTGCTCTTCGCCTCCGATAGCCCGGTGGAGGCCGAGCAGATTCGAGAAGCGCTGGAGCTGCCTGGAATCGCTGAAGCCCGCGTGCTGGTGGAGGAGCTCAGAGCTCGTTATGAGACTGACCGGCGCGGGCTCAGCATCGTCGAGGTCGGCGGGGGGTTCAGGATGGTGACCCGGCCCGAGCTGGCCCCCTGGCTGATTCGGCTGGCCCGGAACCGAACCCGAACCCGGCTCTCCCGGCCGGCGCTGGAAACGCTTACGATCGTTGCCTACCGGCAACCGGTTTCGCGCCCCGAGATCGACGCGCTCCGCGGGGTCAACTCTGAAGCCGTGCTCGATAACCTCCTCGAGCGCAGGATGATCCGCATCTCGGGAAGGAAGGATGCACCCGGCCGTCCCTTTCTGTACGAGACCACCCGGGAATTCCTCGTTGCCTTCGGGCTCCGGAATCTGGACGATCTGCCGAAGTTGGAGGGGAAGCTTGGTGACATGAGCTCGACTCTGGAGGGTGGGCGTGAACCTGCGCACCCCCCGGGTATTCAGGATGCGCCTCAGCAAGATTCTGGCCGAAGCGGGGCTGGCGTCACGTCGGGGGAGTGAGCGCCTGATCACCGAAGGGCGCGTGACCGTCAACGGACAGGTGGTCACGGCGCCTGGCACCACCGCGGATCCAGCCCGCGACCGGATTCATGTGGATGGCAAGCCGCTCCCGCCTCCCCAACCGAAGCGGTACCTGCTCCTCCACAAGCCGCGCGGCTACGTGACCACCCGCCATGACCCGCAGGGGCGCCCGGTAGTGCTGAGCCTCGTGCGCGAGGAGCGGGCGCGGCTCTTTCCGGTGGGTCGACTCGACTTCGACGCCGAAGGGCTCCTCTTGCTGACGAACGACGGAGAGCTTGCCAATCGCCTGCTTCATCCCCGGTTCGGGGTTCCGCGGGTCTACGAGGTTGAGGTGGCGGGGCGCATCAGCCCGGAAGAGCTCGGGCGCTTTCGGCACGGTGTGGTCCTGGAGGATGGCGTCGCCAAGCCCAGAGACGCGCGTCTGCTTCGCCGGATGCGGACGACGACCTGGCTCAGGCTGACCTTCACCGAGGGCCGCTATCGCGAGGTCAAGCGCTTCTGCGCTGCGCTGGGGCACCGTGTAGTCCGCCTCCGCCGCACCCAGTTCGGCCCGCTCCGCCTTGGCCTCCTGGCTCCCGGAGCGGTGCGGCCACTCAGCTCGGCGGAGGTCAGGCATCTTAGAGCTATCTCCGCCCGTTGAGCGCTTGCGCACGCTCTGGGCTTCCACTATAATGGCTCGGATTCGTGGATAGTCGGTCGGTATCAGGAGCTTCTATGGACCTGGACGAATGGCGTTCCAGGATCAATGCCCTCGACGAACAGATTCTCAGCCTCCTCCACCAGCGCGCAGCTGCCGCCCTCCGGATCGGGGAGCTTAAGCGGCAAGCGGAGCTCCCGTACTATGCGCCGGAGCGCGAAGCGGAGATCATCGACCGTCTCCTTAGCTTGACCTCCGGTCCGTTCCCCGCCGAGGGGATCAAAGCGGTATGGCGCGAGATCCTCTCCGCGTCCCTCGCTCTCGAGCAGCCGCTCTCCGTCGCCTACCTCGGCCCGCCGGCCACCTTCACCCACCAGGCCGCTCAGCTCCGGTTCGGCTCGTCGGCCCGCCTCACCCCTGAGAAGAGCATCGCCGACGTATTCGACGTGGTCGAAAAGGGGCAAGCGGAGCTCGGAGTCGTGCCGGTCGAGAACTCCACCGAGGGCTCGGTCAACCTCACCCTGGACCGCCTCATGGACTCCTCTCTTCTGATCACCGGGGAGATCCTGCTGGAAATTGCCCTTCACCTGCTCTCGCGGGCGACGCAGCTTTCAGCGATCCGGACGGTCTGCTCCCACGTCCAGGCCCTGGCCCAATGCCGTCAGTGGCTTGCCGTGAATCTACCCGAGGCTCAAGCCGTGGAGGTTTCCTCCACAGCGGCCGCCGCCGAGCGGGCCGCTGGCGATCCGATGGTGGCAATGGTTGCCTCGGAGCTGGCTGCCAGGTTTCACAGTCTCCCGATCCTTCGGAGCCGAATCGAAGACAACCCGTTCAACTCGACTCGCTTCCTGGTGGTGGGACGGCGAGCCACGGCCCCGTCTGGGAAGGACAAGACCTCGATCCTCTGCTCCGTCAAGCACGAGGTGGGAGCCCTCGCCAAGTTTCTGGAACCGTTCGCCCGGCACGGGATTAACCTGACAAAAATCGAATCGCGGCCGACCAAACGGCGCCCCTGGGAGTACGTGTTCTTCGTGGACTTCGAAGGGAACCAGGCCGCCCCGCCTGTCCAGGCCGCTTTGGCCGAGGTGAGGGAGCGGTGCCTCTTTCTCAAAATCCTGGGGTCGTATCCGGCCGCGTAAGGAGCCATCCATGTCGACCCCCTGGGAGTCTCTGGCCAACGAACACATCCTCGGCATTGCCCCCTACGAGCCCGGCAAGCCGATCGAGGAGCTGGAGCGAGAGCTGGGGATCTCGGACGCCATCAAACTTGCCTCGAATGAAAACCCGTTGCCGCCCTCGGAGCGGGTCCAGAAGGTCATCGTCGCGGCCCTGGGCCAGCTCAATCGCTACCCGGATGGAAGCGGCTTTTATCTGCGCCAGGCCCTGGCCCGTCACCACGGCGTCACGCCGGAGCACGTGGTCCTCGGCAACGGCTCTAACGAGCTCATCGAGCTGATCGTTCGCGCCTTTCTTCGCCCGGGGGAAGAAGCGGTCGTCCCCCACCCGTCCTTCGTGGTCTACCCGATGATCGTTCAGGCTGCCGGGGGGATCCGCGTCGTCGTGACCCTGAAGGAGCATCGCCTCGATCTTGACGCCATGACCCGGGCGATCACCCCGTTGACAAAGCTGGTCTTCATCGCCAACCCCAACAATCCTACGGCCACGATTGTCACCCGGGACGAGGTGGACGCCTTCATGGGTCGGATTCCCGAAACGGTCATCGTGGTCTTTGACGAAGCCTACGTGGAGTTCGCCCAGGGGCCGGATTTTCCCGACTCGCTGGCCTACATGCGGCAGGGGCGAAAAGTGTTCACCCTCCGGACGTTCTCCAAGGCCGCCAGCCTGGCCGGGCTCCGGATGGGGTACGGGATCGCTGATCCTGACGCCGTCGCGTTGCTCCACCGGATCCGCCAGCCCTTCAACGTCAACTCGCTTGCCCAGGCTGCGGCCCTGGCTGCGCTGGAGGACGATTCCCACGTCCTCGAGTGCCTCCGTCTCAACGAGGCGGGGAAGGCCTACCTCTATGACGAGTTCGCCTCCCTCGGAATCTCCGCGGTTCCCTCTCGGGCCAATTTCATCCTGGTGGACGTGGGGCGGAGCGCCGCCGAGGTCTACCAGCGGTTGCTCCGCGAGGGCGTGATTGTTCGCCCCATGACCAGCTTCGGGATGGAGACCGCGCTCCGAATTACCGTGGGAACGCCGGAGGAGAACCGGCGGCTCATCAAAGCCCTGAAGAAAGTGCTCGCGAAGGTTCGCCGCGAATGATTCATCGGCTCACCGTGGTCGGGCTCGGGCTCTTGGGCGGCTCAGCGGCGATCGCTGCGCGGAAGCGCGGGCTGGCACGGGAGATCGTCGCCGTTGGGCGCCGGGCCGAGCGCATGGCTCCCGCGCTGGCCGACGGGGTCGTGGACCGCGTCACCACCGACATCGGCGAGGGGTTGGGGGACGCGGACTTCGTCCTCCTCGCCACTCCCGTGACCGCGATCGAGGCGCTGC
>CAYFIG010000210.1:0-4150 GCA_964342905.1 uncultured bacterium | reverse complement strand
ATCGCTTCTGTTACTGTCCTGGCACCCAGAACCCGCTGCGCGCGGGCCAGCTGACCTTTATCTAGGCGAACTGTAACCTGTGACTTGGCCATAACCCCTCCTTACAGTGTCTTACAAATTAGTATAGTTTGTATGACAATGTCAAGGATCGAATTAGAAATCTACCGGAAAATCTCGGTGAGGAGCCGGCCCTCGGCACCGTCCAGCCTGAGGCCGAGGAAGTGGGCGAGCGTCGGAGCCACGTCGCGGCTCGAGATCTGGGGGAGCTCCAGGCCACGCCGGATCCCGGGCCCCACAGCGAGGAAGAAGGCGGCGTTCTCGGGATGGGTCGGGAGCTGGCCGTGACTGCCCCGGTAGCGGGCCGGGGCGGTGATGGGTTGACACGAACCGCGCCCCGGTCTGGCTCACGCGCCCCTCGCGGTCCACCTGAAGGAGGCCGAGCTGCTTGAGCTTCACGTTGACCCAAACCTCCTGCTCCACGGGAAGGAAGCCATGGTCCGAGACGACGAAGAGCGCGGTGCGGGAGTCCAGCTCGTCGGCAGGCAGCGCGGCGAGAAGCTTCTCGATCAGCCCGTCGACGTACTCAATGGCCCAGAAGGCCTCGGGGGAGCGGGGGCCCCAGAGGTGCTGGAAGCTGTCTGTCGAGAGGAAGTGGAGAAGCATGAGGCCCGGGGCGTGGCGGTGAAAGACGTGGGCGGCGAGGTCGGCCACCATGGCGTCCTTCATGAAGCGCTTCGGCTGCTGGGCCCACTCGCCCTGACGCTCGACCGGGTAGCCCAGGGTTTTCAGCTCGCTCCAGGTGGTCCGCGGGGTGTGGGCCTCGAAGACTCCCTGGTCCTTGAAGAAGGGGAGGTTGAAGTCGAGGGAGAGAGCGCCGCGCGTGGCGGGCCAGTCGATGGCCGCGGTCTTAAGGCCGGCGGCGTGGGCCAGGTCGTAGAGCGTGGGGACGCGGAAGAGGTCGGGGGCGTCGTAGATCGGGTCGCCGGTCAGGTCCTCGCGCTCGCCTGTGGCGCGGTTCAGAATTGTGTTGCCGACGATGCCGTGGGCTCTCGGGCTTACTCCCGTGACCATGCTCGCGTGGGTAGGCCAGGTCGTGGTGGGGAAGACCGCCTCCATCCTCCGGGCGACCACCCCGCGCTCTGCCAGGGCCCTGAGAGTCGGGATCTTCAGGCGCGGATCGCTCCAGTAGAACGCCGCGAAGCCGTCGATGCTGATGAGGACGACCCTGGCCACGGACTTAAGAGATGAGCTCGGCCGGTCTCACAGGCGGTACGTTCCCTCGTCCTCCTTCCTCACCGCCTCGATGGTCAGCTCGTTACGGTCCGGATCGATGGAGTAAAGCACCCGCCAGTCCCGGCCCACCCAGACCCGATACATCGCCTGCCGTCCTTCTACCTTGGCGTACCCGCGCGGCCGAGGGTTCGCTTCCAGGTCCAGAATCGCCCTGATAACTGCAAAGAAAGTGGCATCGTCGTCAATGTCAAGGAGCTCCTTCTTGGCTCGGCGGCGGATACGGAGCCTCACCCCGCACGGGCCCTCTTGAGCCTGGCGAGGCGGGCCTCAATCTCCCGGACCGGGAATGCTTCTGCCGGCTGCCGGCGGCGGGCGCGGATGAGCGCGTAGTCTGGGTCCCCGGGCCGTACCGGTTCGATACGGGACACCTCGAAGAATGCCTTGAGAGCCCGGTCGAGCAGTTCGCGGGCCGCCTGGGCACGGGACGGCTTCCGCGTGGCGAAGCGGTAGTCATCCAGGCGGTCCAAGAGTTCCTTCGGCGCCTTGATGTTCAAAAACGGTCCTCCGCGCATTTCCTCCCCTCCTCGGTTCAGATCCACAACAAAGATATCGCGCTTGTTGTGTCAATACAACTGGTATATCCGCGTATGTGCTGATCGCCCAGGTATCAAGGCTAACGCGCGAAGTCCTGGCCCAGGCGCTGCCACTCGGCGAGGGCTGAGAGGGCGAACACGACGCGCTCGGGACTATCGTAGAGGGGGATCTTGGCCTCGATCAATCTGGTCATCCCTTTCTTTGCCAGCGACGGGGTGACGATCCAGCCTGCGAGGACCGGCTTGTCGAGCCCACGGACCGCAGCCGCGATGTCACCTGCCACCTGCTCGGCGAGAGGATCGGTCAGGGTGGTCAGCATGATCAGGATCGCGTCAATCCCCGGCTCCTCAGCCAGAATGGTCAGCACATTTCGGAACATGGTCGGCCGGCCGAGCATCTGAGCGGTCACATCGATCGGGTTTCGAGAAACCCCGAAGGCTGGAATCTCTGCCTCGACCCGCCGGCGAGCTGACGGGGGCAGCTCGGGGACTTCAAAGCCGTACCGGCGGCACTCGTCAGCGAGAATCCCGCACGCCCCGCCCGAGGAGGAGATGATCCCGACCCGCGGCCCCGGGGGCGGAGGCTGCCAGGCAAGCGCCACTGCCGCCTCAAAGAGCGCCGGCATGTCTGGCACGCGCACGGCGCCACACTGACGGAACGCCGCCGTGTACACCGCGTCGTCTCCGGCGAGGGCGCCGGTGTGGGAGCGGACGGCAGCCTGCCCCTCCTGGCTCCAGCCAGCCTTATACACGATCACGGGCTTCCCCGCCTGGCGCGCGCGGGTCAGGGCCGCGCAGAGCTTCCTCCCGTCAGAGACACCTTCGAGGAAGAGCGCAATGACCTTGGCGGCGGGATCGTCCACCAGGGCGTCGATGTAGTCGGACGTGTCGAGATCAGCCTGGTTCCCCACTGAGACGAACCGGCTAATGGCGATCCCTCGGTCCCAGAGGCGGGTCATGAAGGAGCCCCCGAGCGCCCCGCTTTGGGAGAGGTACGCGATCTCGCCGCCGGGGAGCGGGGGCATGTTGAGGGCGCCGCTGAAGGAGGCGAGAAAGCGAGCCTCGGGATTCAGGATCCCCAGGCAGTTGGGACCGCAGAAGCGGACTCCGGAGGCGCGGGCGGAAGCCACGAGTCGGCGTTCCGCCTCCACGTTGCCGGCCTCGGCAAACCCGGAGGTAAAAATAATGGCCGAACGGATTCCCTTGGCCCCGCACGCTTTGATCGCTGCTTCGCAAACCTCGAGAGGCACCGCGATACAGGCGAGATCCACCGGTTCGGGAAGCTCCTCGATCGACTTGACCGTCGGGACCGAGCCGATCGCCTCCCCCCGGGGGTTCACAGCGAAGACTTTGCCCGGGAAGTTGTGGAGGGTCAGGAAGTGAAGAAGCCGGCCGCCAACCTTGGAGAGGTCCCGACTCGCCCCCACCACTACCACCGACGAAGGAGCCAGGAGCCGCTTGACCGCTGCGCGCGCATCCCCGAGGACCAGCGCGGGCTCAGCTGGCTCCTCATGCCTCAGGACGAGCCGGCGATCGACCGCCACCGCGCCGCTGCCGCCGGCCTTGAGGATCACCGGGTTAAGGTCCAGCTCGGTCAGGGGAAGCTCCACTGCCAAGCGGCTGACCGTGGCGATAAGGGTGGCGAGAGACTCGAGATCCACTCCTGCTCGGCCGCGGAACCCTGCCAGGAGCCGGGAGCCCCTCAGCTCTTCAAGCATCCGACGAGCAGCGTCGGCTGAGACCGGGGCAAGACGGAGGGCAGTGTCCTTCAAGAGCTCAGCCAGGATCCCGCCAAGTCCCACCAGGACCACAGGGCCAAAGGTTGGATCGTAGCGGGCTCCGACGATCACCTCGACGTCGCCCGAAACTTGCTCCTGAACCAGCACGCCGGCGAAGCGGGCGCTGCGCTGGCTCGCCGCTGACCTGAGATCGTGGAAGGCAGAGCGGACCTGGGCCTCGTCTCTGAGACCGAGCTTGACACCCCCCACGTCAGACTTGTGAAGGATATCCGGTGAGCAAAGCTTGAGCACGACCGGAAAGCCCAGGTGCCTGGCGGCCTCGACCGCCTCGCTCGCGGTCGTCGCGACGGCCTCGCGCGGCTGGGGAATCCCGTAGGCTGAAAGGACGGCGGCCGCCTCGGGCTCGGTCAGGACCGCGCGCTTTTCCCTGATCGCCTGCTCGATGACCGGGTGAGCACCCATGAGCAGGCGCCTACCTGAAGACGGGCGCGACGTCGGTGATGAACCGGTCCAGCCGCTCCAGGTCCCAGGGCGGGATGAACGTCGGGATGAAGAGCTGGTCCACCCCGGCGTCCCGGAGCCGGC
>CAYFIG010000209.1:1805-4154 GCA_964342905.1 uncultured bacterium | reverse complement strand
GGTGCCGGCCGTCCCAGGCGGGAGGCCGGACAGGCCTTTTGTACCGCCTACGCTCCTCCGCTCCGGAGCTGCGAGGGCCTGCTGGAGGTGGGGGACGCGTATCTCCGGATCGCCGGGACCGCGGAGGGCCCGCAAGGCGGCTGAGGCAAAGGCGCGTCGAATATACCTGGCAGCCCTCTTCCGGGCGCGCCAGCAACGGTCTGTCCAGGGGATGCTCCGCACCGCTGAGGCATTCGCGGCGCTGGGCGATCGGGAAGTCACAGAGCAGTGCCTGATACTTGCTGAACGTCTGGCGGAAGAGGCGCGCGATGCGGAGGCCCGGGACCTGATCTTTGCCACCCCAGCTCTTCCTTTCGGTCGGGAGGGGAGAGCCTCCGTGAGTCGCGCCGTGCCTCACGTCGGCAGGGCGGCCACGGTGACCAGGCGGCCCCCGCTTCCCTCTTTCCGATACGAGAAAAAGAGATCGCGCTGGCACGCCGTGCAGAGGCGGGGGTTGCTAATCCGTTCCGGGCGACAGCCGGCAGCCGTAAGCTGAGCCTCGGTGGCGACCCAGAGGTCGAGCATCCACTTGCCGGGCCCGGCCGGCGCAACCCATTGCGCCCACTGATCGGGAAACGCGCCGCGGAGAGGATCGATGACCGCGCAGTCCACCTCGTAGCAGCACGGCCCGATGGAAGGGCCGATCGCGACGGCTAGGCTGGCCGGCTCGGCGCCCAGCGCGGCGAGAGCTTCGACGGCACGCGCCGCGGCCCCGTGGACCGTCCCGCGCCATCCCACGTGAGCAACCGCCAGGCAGCGCCACGCCGGGTCAGCGAGGATGATGGCCAAGCAGTCGGCGCTGAAGACCGCGAGCGGCAGGCCCGGCGAGATCGTGAGGAGGATGTCGCCCGTCCCGGCATGGCCGCCGCGCTCCACGAACCGAGTCTCGGCGCCATGCACCTGCGAGAGAAACGCGGTCCGGGAGAGGCCGAGGCCGACGGCTCCGAAGAAGGCGCTGGCCTCCGGGCCGAACGGGTTGGCTGGCGAATCTGACGGCGCGATGCCAGGGCAGTGGCGTGTCGTCGAGGCATGGGGGAGCCTCACGGCGTCGAGCGCCTGGAAGGTCAGGTGGGTCGGGGGCACGCCGTGAAGCCGGATCATGCTCTTGCGCCCTCGTATTCAGCCCAGAGCGTGTCCCGATCGATGCCCCACATGATGTGGTCCCAGGGCAGGCGTTCTTCCTTTCGCCGCTCGCGATGGAGAACGAAGGCTGGGTTCAGCGGGTGGGTGATCCGGGCTTGGTCCCACCCCACGCGAGCCGCAGCCAGCAGTAGCTCGCCCGAGCGCCGGTCGCCACGGGCCAGGACGCCCTCGAGGACCGCCCATTTGGGAAGGTCGTGAGTCACCGCCAGCCCGGGAATCTTCGCGAGCTCTCTGCCGATCGCCGACAGCCGCTCCTTGAGGGCATCCTGTGTGAGCATCGGGATCCACTGAAGCGCCGACCACGGCCGCGGCACGAAGCAGGACAGACTCACGCTGATCGCGGGGACGCGACGCTCGTCCCTCCACCGCGCCACGAGGAGGTGGCGGAGCCGCTTGATCCATGCCGCCACACTGTCGGCCTCGTCCTCGGTGAGGCCAACAGCAAAGCGAAGGTGCACCCGTTCCCCTTCTCGGATCCGAGCCGCCTCTACTTCAGGGCCGGTCACCTCGCCCAAGAGCCGCCCGAGCGCCGAACGCGGGTGACGGAGCGGGGAGAGGGGTGAGTCGGTCCCGAATGGCGCGCCACCGTCAAGGCCGGTCGGCCAGGAGAAACCGGGACTTGGGACAACGGACGAGACCGTGCCGTCCTCGCCGTACTTCACGCTGAAGATCCAGGGGACATACATTCCTGGGAGCCGCCCGAGCCGCTCGAGCCTCGCTGTGCGAGCCAGGCTGCGCGAGGCTTCCAGCTCCCGGAGCGCCGTGCGAAGCAACGCCCAGCCGCCGCCGAGAAGGAAGAAATCGGCGATGACGGCCAGGGGCTCGGGGTTCTCGTGCGGACCGTCGAGCCAGATCGCGAGCAGAGGGGCTCCCGGTCCCCGCTGAACCTGCCGGACCGGGCAGGCGATGCTTTCAAGCTTCTCAACGAGCGTGAAGAGCGCCTTCGCTGTCGGGACCGATGCCACGAGGAGTTCCGGCCCGTGCTCCGCCTGAACTTCCACCAGCTCGGGGATCCGCTCCTCCGGCGGGACGGCAGGAACGGTAAGAAAAGCCACAGACATTGGTGTGTTCGAGCGCGGGCTTTGCCCGCGCAACCTCATGGGGGAGGAATCGGAGGGGCGCTCGGAAGCGCCCGAGTCGTCGTCACCGGGCTCGGCGTCATGAGCC
>CAYFIG010000209.1:0-1795 GCA_964342905.1 uncultured bacterium | reverse complement strand
CTGCCCGACCTGGCCGCCGACCCGATCGCGATGTTCGAGCGCTGGCTCCGCCAGCGCAACCCCTTTTGGGGGGAGGCTTCGGAAGGGGGGCGAAGCCCCCCTCCGAGGTCAGTCCGCCTGCCGTCTCAGGAAAGCCGGAACGTCCAGGTCCTCCGCCCTCGGCCCCTCGCCTTCGGCCCGCCCCGCCCCTCCCCCCTCCGCGTGGATCCCTGCCCGGCGACGCCATGGGATCCCTGGAGCCGGCCGCGGGCTTTTCGCCAAATCCACGACCTTCCCCCCCGGAGCGGTCGCTTCCTTCTTCTCGGCGAAGCCAGTGGCAATCACCGTGATCCTCACCTCGTCCTGGATGCGCTCGTCGACGACTGCGCCGAAGATGATGTTGGCTTCCGCGTGGGCCGCCTCCTGCACCACCTGGGCGGCTTCCTCCACTTCGTGGATCGACAGGTCAGCGCCGCCAGTGAAGTTGATCAGGACCCCGCGGGCTCCATTGATGGACGCGTCATCCAGGAGCGGGCTGGCCACGGCCTTCTGCGCAGCGTCCAGAGCCCGGTGCTCCCCTTTCCCCACGCCGGTTCCCATCAGCGCCATCCCCATCCCGGACATGATGGCGCGCACGTCGGCGAAGTCCAGGTTGATGAGGCCGGGGACCAGGATCAGATCAGAGATCCCCTGGACCGCTTGATGCAACACGGAGTCGGCCACCTTGAACGCCTCGACGAGCGGGGTGCCACGCTCGACCACGGAGAGGAGCCGCTGGTTCGGGATCGCAAGGAGCGTGTCCACGACGCCACGGAGCTGGGCGATCCCGGCTTCGGCCTGCTGGGCCCGCTTCCGCCCTTCGAAGAGAAAGGGTTTGGTCACGACCGCGACCGTGAGAATCCCGAGCTCCTTGGCGATGGCCGCGACGACCGGCGCGGCCCCCGTGCCCGTGCCGCCCCCGAGACCGGCGGTGATGAACACCATGTCCGCTCCCTGGAGGAGCTTTGCCACCTGCTCCCGGTCCTCCTCGGCGGCGCGCTTCCCGATCTCTGGGTCTGAGCCAGCCCCGAGGCCGCCGGTCAGCCGGGCACCAAGTTGAATCTTGATCGGCGCGGCAGAGGCGCGAAGGGCCTGAAGATCGGTGTTGGCCACGATGAACTCCACCCCGCTGAAGCGCGCGGCCATCATCCGGCTCACCGCGTTACCCCCGCCACCGCCAAGGCCAATCACCTTGATCTTGGCGCCTTCACGCGCGGCACTCTCACGTGCCGTGCCTCCGCCTCCTCCCCAACCTTCCTCAAGCTCGAAGACCGGCCGTTTCCCTCGCCTCTCATCCATCGGTTCTCCCCTCCCCGTGAGTGCCCCCCGCCGGGCGGGCAGAAGATTCAGGCTGAGCTCGATCTGCCCACCCGCTCTTGACTGCAGCCCCCGGTCAGTGGCCACACCACGCTCCGTTCAAAAGATCCCGCCAACCCACTCCCTCATCCGACGCCCGATCCGCTGGAGCAGCCGACCATCCGAACCATCCAGATGAGACACGCGGCCCCACCCCCGCGCCCCGTAGAGGGCCAGCCCGACCGCGGTGGAGTAGATGGGGCTTCTGACCACCTCGACCAACCCCCCCACGCCCTCGGGGATCCCGCGTCGCACCGGAAGATCGAAGACGCGCTCGGCCAGCTCTGGAACTCCCTCCATGAGGGAGGCGCCTCCGGTCACGACCACCCCGGCGGTCGCGGCGTCCTGGAAACCGTTTCGGGCCAGCTCCCGGGCCACCAGGGTAAAGATCTCCTCGACCCGTGGTTGGATGATTTCCGAG